>NZ_JBEYUS010000001.1:0-177357 GCF_040643635.1 Saccharopolyspora sp. NPDC047091 | reverse complement strand
TCCGGAACCCTGCTCGGCACCGGAAGTCCGCTCGGCACCGGAACCCTGCTCGGCACCGGAAGTCCGCTCGGCACCGGAACCCTGCTCGGCACCGGAAGTCCGCTCGGCACCGGAACCCTGCTCGGCACCGGAGCCCCGGTCCGCGGCTTCGTCCGGACCGCCCGCGGCCCCCTGGTCAGCAGCGGCATCGTGCTGAGCTGCGACGTCCGATCCGGCTGCGGCGCCCTCGCGATCGGGACCAGCCGCCGAACCGTCCACATCGGACGACTCGGTTCCGGCGGCCGAAGCCGCGGCCTCCTCGTCCGGCCGGTTCAGCCCGAACCGGGAACCGCTGTTCTGCGCACCGGAACCGGTGCGGTTGCGCTGACCTGCGACGCGCCGCCGCGACGTCGATCCGGGACGACGGGGATGGGGCACGGGGACCACTCCTAGTGCTTGCGGGTTCGGCGGCTTGCTCGGGCGCTCAGCCGACCGCGACGGGGCCGAGGACGCTGAGCTTCCAGTCCTGGCCGTCGCGGGTCAGCTCGGCCTGGTACCGGCTGCGCTTCTCGGTGGGCGGCTGGCCGTCGGGGGTGACGGTCACCTTGACCACCGCGATCATGCGGGCCTTCCCCGCGTGGTCGTTGAGCTCGGTGAGCCCGGCGGAGAGCACCTCCGCCTTGGTGACCGTCCTGGCCTGCGTGATGCTGTCGGCGTACTGCTGCCGCCCGCGCACCACGTCCTCGTGCAGCGGTCCGGTGGACGACCGCTCCCACAGGTCGAGCCCGGGCTGCACGTCGTGGAAGTCCAGCGTGTTGAAGTTGATGATCGCCTGGGTGCCGGCTTGCAGGGCGTCGTCGCGCTGGGCCGCGAAGGCGGCGTTGCCGCTGCTGGCGGCGACCGCCCAGGTGATGCCGGTGACCAGGGCCGCCACCAGGGCCACGGCCAGCGCGATCCCGGAGATCAGCACGGGCCGCGATCGTCTCGTGGTCGGGCGGTTCTCGGGTTCCGGGCCGGGTTCGGCCGCGTTCTCGGTCATCGGCTCACCTCGTTTCGCGGTGCCGTCGGGCTGGCTCACTGTCCGGGGGCGTTCTGGGCGCCGCGTACGTTGATCGGGCTACCCGGCGGCTCCGCACAGTGTGCATCAGAGTTCAGCGGTGTCGGCGCGAGGTCGTTGCCTGCACGCTTCTGGGTTCCTTCGTAACCGGCCGTGCACGGCAGCGGGTCGAAGATGTTGAGCGCGAGTCCGAAGTGGGCGGTGCCGTCCCCGGGCACCACGCTGTAACCGCCCGCGGAGACCATCGGGTAGGTCACCAGCAGCTGCTCGATGCCGTCGTTGTTGGCGGCGAGCAGGTCGGTGGTGCTGGTGAGGTTCCGCACCAGCGTGCCCAGCTGGGGCCCGGTCTCGTTGAGCAGTCCGCTGACCTGGCGCGCCGCGGGCGGCGCCTGCTTGATGAGGTTGCGGATGTCCGGGTCGGAGCTGCGCAGCTGCTCGGCCAGCAGCCGCAGGTCGGAGCTGTACGAGCGGATCGCGGAGCCCTGCTCGTTCTGAGTGGCCAGCACGGTGGTGCCGTCCTCCAGCAGCTTCCGGGTCTGCGGCAGGTGCTGCTGCGCTTCGGTGGTGAACTCGCGGGTGGTGTCGAGCACCCGCTGCAGGTTGCCGCCGTTGTTGCGGAACGCGGTGCCGAGCTCGTCGACGACGGTGCGCAGCGAGTCCTCCGGCACCGACTTGGAGAAGTCGTCCAGGTTGGTCATGAGCTCTTCGACCGGCAGCGGCGTGCTGGTGGCCTGCTTCCGGATGACCGACCCGTCCTTGAGGTACGGCCCGGAGTCGGTCTTGGGCCGCAGGTCGACGTACTGCTCGCCGACGGCGGACCGGTTGGTGACCACGGCGTCGACGTCCCGCGGGATGCGGTCGTTGCCCGCCTCGATGTCCAGCGGCACCTGGATGCCGTCGGAGGTCAGCTTCATCTCGCCGACGCGGCCCACGGGCACGCCCCGGTAGGTGACCTCGGCGTTGTCGAAGATGCCGCCGGAGTCGGCGAGGTTCATGGTCACGACGTAGCCGCGGGGGCCGAGCAGCCGGTCCAGCCCGGCGTACCGGGCGCCCGCGTAACCGATGCCGACGAACGCGATCACCACGAACGCGATGACCTGCAGGCGGGTTTTGCGCGTGAGCATCAGTCATCGCCTCCGAACAGGAAGCCGAGCAGCCCGCCGTCGTCCTTCTCCGGTTCGGTGCTCGGCTCGGTGGACGGCGCCGGGGACGGTTGCGGGGCCGTGGTGCCGGGTTGCTGCTGGGGCTGCGGTTGCAGCGGCAGCGGCGGAGCGCCCGGCAGCTGGATCAGCGGCTGCCGGGATCGGCCGAGGTTGCCGAGGATGTTGGTGAGGTTGAGGTCCGCGTCGATGTACAGGTTGGTGTAGTCGCCCTTGATGCCCTGCACGGCGCCGTCGGTGAACGGGTAGGTCAGCAGGATCTCGAAGGACTTCGGCAGGTCGTCGCCGGCGGCTTCGAGCTGGGCGAGCGTCGGCTGCAGCGCCTGCAGGTTGTGCACCAGGTCGTCCTGGCTGCGGTTGACCACGTCGGTGGCGACCCCGGAGAGCTTGTCCAGCGACTGCAACATGGTGACCAGCTGGGTGCGCTGGTCGTTGAGCACCTTCAGCCCGGGTTCGAGGTCGCGCAGCGCGGTGTCGATGTTGCCGCGCTGCGCGTCGAGGCTGGCGGAGAGCCGGTTGACGCTGTCCAGCGCGCGGGTGATGTCGTCGCGCTGCGCGTCGAGCCCGGCGACGAGCTCGTCGAGGTTGCCGAGCAGGTTGCGGGCGTCGCCCTCGCGCCCGTCGAGGGCGGTGTTGAGCTCGCGGGTGATGTTCTGCAGCTGGGCGACGCCACCACCGTTGAGCAGCAGGGACAGCGCGCCGAGGACTTCTTCGACCTCGGGGTTGCGGCCGCTGCGGTCCAGGCTGATCACGTCGCCGTTGATGAGCTCGCCCTGCGGCGCCTCGGGCGCGGGCGGGGCGGCGAGCTCGACGTACTTCTCGCCGAGCAGGCTGGACTGGCGGAGCCGGGCGATGGCGTTGCCGGGCAGCTTCACGTCCCGGTTGACCTCTAGGACGGCTTCGGCGTCCCAGGAGCGGTCGGCGAGCCCGATGGAGCTGACCCGTCCGACGGGCACGTCGTTGACCCGCACCCCGGCGTTGGGCACCAGGTCGAGCACGTCGTCGAAGCGCACCTTCACCTGGTAGGGCTTGTCGCCGAGGTCGGCGCCGCCGGGCAGCGGTAACCCGGAGACGCCGGTGAACCCGCAGCCGCTGACCAGCACGAGCGCGCTGGTGGCGAGGGCGAGGACCTTCCCGGCGCCGCGCGCCGGGGTTCCGCGGCTGATCACTGGCCACCTCCGGTGACGAGCGGGGCACCGACGCCGCCGAGCGGCAGCGCCGGGTCGCCGGTGGCGGCGCCGTTCTGCTGCGCGGGCGGGTTGCCCTGCGCCTGCGAGAGCAGGTCGGCGATGCTGGAGAACGGCAGGATCCCGTCGAGCACCGGCTGGATCGCGTTGCACGCGTCGAGCACGTTGTCCGGCAGTTGCAGCGGGGTCCCGGCGGTGGGCTGGCGGACGAGTTTGCACACCCCCACCAGCGGCGGCTCGTTCAGCTCGTTGATCACGGCGCGGGTGTCGAGGGTGCCGGAGGCCGCGTTGTAGGAGTTCTGCAGGTTGCCCAGCGCGAGCGGCGCGTCCCGCAGCGATTCGGACAGCGCCGCCTTCTGGTTCACCAGCACCTGGGCGACGCCGTTGAGCTGGTCCACGTTGGACTTGAGCTGTCCGCGGTTGTCCCGCACGAACTGCTCGACCTTGCCGAGCGCGACGGCGAGTTCGGCGAAGGAGGCGCCGAGGTCCTCGCGCTCCCCCGCCAGCAGCGCGCTGACGTCCTGCATCTGGGTGTTGAACCGGCGCACCTGGTCGTCGTTGTCGTTGAGCATGGTGGTGAACCGCTGCAGGTTGTCGACGGTGGCGAACAGGTCCTTGCTGCTGCCCGACAGCGTGCTGCCCGCCTGGCCGAGGTGCTGCAGGGTGTCGGCGAGCGCCTGGCCGGTGCCATCGAGGTTGGCGGCACCGGTGTCGAGCAACCGGGTCAGCGCCCCGTCCTTGTTCGCGCCCTCCGGCCCGAGGGCCGCGGTGATGTCGTTGAGGCTGCGGTACACCTCGTCGAGCTCGACGGGGGTGGCGGTGCGCTCCTTGGGGATGACGGCGCCGTCGGCGAGCTTCGGCCCTCCCTTGTAGACGGGCGCGAGCTGCACGTACCGGTCGCTGACGACGCTCGGCGAGACGAGCACCGCGTTCGCGTCGGCGGGCACGTCCACGTCCCGGTCCAGCGACATGGTGACCTTCACGGTCTGCCCGTGCGGCTCGACCTGGTCGACGGTGCCCATCGGGACGCCGAGCATCCGCACGTCCCCGCCGGGGTAGACGCCGACGGCGGCGGTGAAGTACGCGGTGACGCGCTTCTCGTTCGCGCCGTAGAACACCCACCACACGGCACCGGTGGCCAGCAGCGCCACCGCGCAGGCGATGGCGATCATGCTGGTGAGGGGCGGTTTCCGGGTGCTCATGGCTTGCAGCCCTCCGGGTTGAGCGGGCCGACGCTGGGCGGCAGCAGACCGCAGATGTAGGTGTCGAACCAGCGGCCGGTGCCGAGCACGTTCGAGAACACCCGGGTGAACGGACCGAACGCCTCGATGCTGCGGTCGAGGTTGTCCTGGTTGCGCTGCAGCATCTTGGTGACCTTGTCCAGCTGGGCGAGGGTCGGTCCGAGCTGCGCCTGGTTGTCGTCGACGAGTCCGCTCAGCTGCGCGGACAGGGCGCGGGTGCCGGTGAGCAGCGAGCTGATCTGGTCGCGGCGGTCCCGGACCTCCTGCAGCAGCAGGTTCCCGTCGGCGAGCAGCTTCTCGAACTCGGCGTTGCGGTCGGCGACGGTGCGGGACACGTTCGCCGTGTTCGCCAGGAGTTCCTTGAGCTGCTGGTCGCGGGACGAGATGGTCTGGGACAGCGCGGACAGCCCGTTGAGCGCGCCGCGCACGTCGTCGGGGGTGTCCGAGAACGTGTCGGACAGCGTCTGGAAGCTGTCGGCGAGCTGCTGGGTGTCGATGCTGCCGACGGTCCGCTGCAGGCCGCTGAACGCCTCGATCACGTCGTAGGGCGCCATGGTGCGGTTCAGCGGGATCGGGTCCGAACTGGACTGCTCCGCGTCACCGCGCGGGTCCAGCGCCAGGTACTTCTGCCCCAGCAAAGTCTTGATCTTGATGGCGGCGGTGGTGTTGTTCCCGATCCAGGCGTCCTTGACCCGGAACGAGACGGCCACGTGGTCGCCTTCGAGCTCGACGGAGCTGACCGTGCCGACCTTCACCCCGGCGACCCGGACCTCGTTGTCCGGCATCAGCCCGGCGGACTCGCTGAAGTTCGCCTGGTAGCTGGTGCCGCCGACCAGCGGCAGCCGTTCGAAGTTCATCGCGAGGATGAACCCGAGCACCAGCACCAGCAGACCGGCGATGCCGATCTTGAGCGGATCGCGTTTCTGGAAAGACGTCATCCTTGGCACCTCGGCTGGGTCGCGGGCATCAGCGGCAGCGGGATGTTGACGTCGCCGATGCCGACCTTCCCGGACAGCCCGCACAGGAAGAAGTTGAACCAGGCGCCGTGCGTGCCGGTGCGCGTGATCGTCTCCAGCTTGTCGGGCATGTTCTGGAGGGTCCGCTCGGTGATGTCCTCGTTGTCGTTGAGGTTCTTGGACAGTTCGCCGAGCCCGGCGATGTCCTGCTGCAGCGGCGGTCGCGCCTCCGTCAGCAGCCCGGCGGTGGTGTTGGTGAGCCCGTCCAGCGCGCCCACGGCGTCACCGATGGACTCCCGGTCCTCGGACAGCCCGGACACGACCTGCTGGAGCTGCACGATCAGGCCGGAGAGCTGGTCGTCGCGGGCGTTGACGGTGCCGAGCACGTTGTTCAGGTTGGTGACGACCTCGCCGATCACCTGGTCCTTGGCGGCGAGCGTGGAGGTCAGCGATGCCGTGTGCGACAGCAGGCTCTGCACCGTGCCGCCTTCGCCCTGCAGCACCTGGATGATCTCGTAGGACAGCTTGTTCACGTCGTTCGGCGACAGGGCCTGGAACAGCGGTTTGAACCCGCCGAGCAGCACGGTGAGGTCCAGCGCCGGCTTGGTCTGCGCGAGCGGGATGGTGCCGCCGGCGGGCAGGTAGTCGTTCGGCGCGCCCACGCCCTGCTCCAGCGCGAGGTAGCGCTGGCCGACGAGGTTCCGGTACTTGATCGTCGCCTGCACCGACTTGGGCAGCTTGCGCTCGGAGACGCTGAACTCGACCTCGGCCGTCCGGCGGTCCACCACCTGGATGTCCTCGATCTGGCCGACCTTGACGCCCGAGATGCGGACCTCGTCGCCCACGTTGAGGGCGGTCGCGTCGGTGAACCTGGCCTTGTAGTCCTCCGCTGACCGCAGGTCGTTGTTCGCGATGGTGATCACCAGGACCCCGGTCGCCAGCACCGTGACGAGCACGAAGATGCCGAACTTGACCAGGGGTCCGAAGACGCCGCGCACGTTCACCGGTAGCTCACCTCCGCTCCGCGCAGGACCGGGCCGACCAGCAGCGAGCCCCAGCCGGGCACGTTCTGGGCGGGCTCGCCGATCGTGGGTGCCAGCACCGTCGAGACCATGTCCCGTTCGGCGGGCGAGTTCTGCACTCCGAGGCCGTCGGAGGCGGGGGCCGACTGCGGCGTGGTGCTCGCGGGAGCACCGCCGCTGGGCAGCAGGCCGTCGGTGCCGGTGCGGGACGCGGGCGGCGGCACCGAGCCGTCGTTGAGCGGCCCGTCCGGCGGGTACTGCGGGAACGGCTTGGGGCCGTTGACGAAGTCGTAGCAGCGCGGGCCGCGCTTGTCGCCGTACACCGGCTCGTCCTGGTTCGGGATGTACTTCCCGCGGTGCGGCACGATCTCCAGCGTGATGTGCAGGCCCGGTTCCTTCGTCCCGACGCCGAAGGCCTGGTCGATCAGCGGCACGTAGTCGGCCATGCCCTTGAGGAAGCAGGGGAACGCCGGGGAGTACTTCGCGAGCACGTCGGCGGTGGGCCGGGCGGACTCGCCGAGCCGGATCAGGTCGTCGCCGTTCGCTTCGAGGAACCCGGTCGCGTCGTTCGACGTGGTCGTCAGCTGCGAGGTGAGCCCGCGCAGGTTCTCCTGCTGGTCCACCAGCGTCCGCGAGGTCTGCGACAGATCACCCAACGCCGCCAGCACATCCGGCGCCGCCTGCTCGTAGGTCTCCGCCACCCCCACCAACTGCCGCAGGTTCTCCTGCAATTGCGGCAACGACGGGTTCAACCCCGCCACGTACTCGTTCAACCGCGAGATCGTGTCCCCGATCGACTCACCACGACCGTCCAACGCCTGGCTCAACGAATTCAACGTCACCGCCAGATCATCCGGATGGATCGCCTCCAACACCGGCATCGTGTCCGCCAGCACCGTCTCCAACTCCACCGACGCCGCCGTCCGGTCCTGCGAGATCACATCACCCGAAGCCAACCGCACCGACGACGCCTGCTCCGGCACGTCCAACGACACGTACCGCTCCCCGAACAACGTCCGCGGCAACAACCGCGCCGACACGTTCGCGGGCAACAACCGCGCCTTGTCCGGCTCGAGCGCCAGGTGCAGCTCGGCACCGTCGTCGACGGGGCGCACCTCGGAGACCCGGCCGATGATCATGCCGCGGGCTTTGACGTCCGAGTCCGGCATCAGCTGGTTCCCGGTGGACGCCGCCTTCAGCACCACGTCCACAGTGGACTGGAAGGCCCGCTGGTAGGTGGCGATCGAGAACGCCAGGAACAGCACGATGACCATCAGCAGCGCCAGGCCGAGCAGCCTGCGCCGCACCGTGAACAGTGCCGTGCGAGTACTCATCCCGTGATCCGAACCGTCGTCGTGGTGCCCCAGATCGCGAGGCTGAGGAAGAAGTCGAGCAGCGCCGTCGTCACGATCGCCGTGCGCACCGCGCGCCCCACCGCGACACCGACGCCCGCCGGGCCGCCGCTGGCCCGGTAGCCGTAGTAGCAGTGCGTCATGATCACCACGACGCTGAAGATCAGCACCTTCCCGAAGGACCACAACACGTCCTCCGGTGGGAGGAACAGGTTGAAGTAGTGGTCGTAGGTGCCCGCCGACTGCCCGTACAGCTGCACCGTCACCGTCCGCGCCGCCAGGTACGAGGTCAGCAGGCCCAGCACGTACAGCGGCACCACCGCCACGAACCCGGCGATCACCCGCGTGGTCACCAGGTACGGCAGGCTCGGCACGCCCATGACCTCCAGCGCGTCGATCTCGTCGGAGATCCGCATCGCGCCGAGCTGCGCGGTGAACCCGGACCCGACCGTCGCCGACAGCGCCAGCCCGGCCACCAGCGGCGCGATCTCGCGGGTGTTGAAGTAGGCCGAGACGAACCCGGCGAACGCCGAGGTGCCCAGCTGGTTCAGCGCCGCGTAGCCCTGCAAGCCCACCACGGTCCCGGTGAACAGCGTCATGCCGATCATCACGCCGACCGTGCCGCCGATCACCGCGAGCGCCCCGCTGCCGAAGCTGACCTCGGTCAGCAGCCGCAGCGTCTCCTTCGCGTACCGGGTGATCGACTTCGGGATCCAGCCCAGCGTCCGCAGGTAGAACGACATCTGGTCGCCCAGATCGTCGAGCACCTCCAGCGGTCGCCGGGCCAGGCGCTTGGCGCGTTGCGTCATCGTCGTCATGACCGCTCACATCCCCTTGGGCGGCACGACCTGGAGGTAGATCGTGGTCAGGATGAAGTTCACCGCGAACAGCAGCAGGAAGGTGATCACCACGGCCTGGTTGACCGCATCGCCCACGCCCTTCGGCCCGGGCGGCGGGTTCAGCCCGCGGTAGGCGGCCACCACACCGGCCAGGAAGCCGAAGATCAGCGCCTTCAGCTCGCTGATCCACACGTCCGGCAGCTGCGCCAGCGCGTTGAAGCTCGCCATGTAGGCGCCGGGCGTCCCGCCCTGCATGATCACGTTGAAGAAGTAGCCGCCGAGCACGCCGACGACGCTCACCATGCCGTTGAGCAGCACCGCGACCAGGATCGCCGCCAGCACCCGCGGCACCACCAGGCGCTGCACCACGGAGACGCCGAGCACCTCCATGGCGTCGATCTCGTCGCGGATCTTCCGCGAACCGAGGTCGGCGCAGATCGCCGAACCACCGGCACCGGCGATCAGCAGCGCCGTCACGATCGGGCTCGCCTGCTGGATGATCGCCAGCACGCTCGCGCCGCCGGTGAACGACTGGGCACCGATCTGGCGGGTCAGCGAACCCAGTTGCAGCGCGATGACCGCGCCGAACGGGATCGCCACCAGCGCGGTGGGCAGGATGGTCACGCTGGCGATGAACCAGCACTGCTGGATGAACTCACGGAACTGGAACGGCCGGCTCGGGATGGACCGGACCACGTCCAGTCCCAGTGCGAACAATCGGCCTGTCTCGCGCAATGCTCCCGATCCCGGGAAGGATCGTGCGCTGCTCGCCCGCGATCGCGTGGGCGGTGCGCTCACTGCTCACCACCTTTGCGGCGTCCGAACCAGCGGCGGCGCGCGCTCACCGGTTCGTCATCGGGCTGGAATCCGGACTGCAGCGGCGGTTCTCCGCGCGGCCGGGGCCGCGGCGAGGGCCGGGACGCCCCGTGTCCGGGTTGGGCGGGCTTGCCCTGCGGGGCGGGCGCCGGGTTCTGCGGCGCGGCGTGCCTCGCCTGGTTCTGGGCAGCCTGGTTCTGGGCAGCCTGGCTCTGGGCGGCCTGGTTCTGCCGGTCCGGGGTCGCCGGACGTTGCGGCGCCTGCTGCGCGGCCGCCGCGGGCTGCTGCGGGACCTGCGCCACGTCGCCCTGCGGCAGGGTGCCGCTGCGCGAGACCGCCGGCGCCGGGGAGCCTTCGCGGATCCCGTAGCGCTCCCGCTCCTGCGGGGTGAGGCTCTTGAAGATCTCCTGCTGCGCCGACGGGGTCAGCGAGCCCAGGTTCGCCATCACCCGGTCCTGCCTGCGCCGCACCGCGGTGCGCTCCGGCAGGCCGGGCGTCGCCTCCAGCTGCGGCATGATGTGCGGGACGCCCTGCTCCCCGCGCAGCTCGGCGAGCTCGGCGGCCGCCTGCCCGGCGTCCTTCTCCTCGCTCATCCCGATCGGGCCCTGCCTGCGGCCGTTGAGGAACTGCTCCACCACCGGTTCCGTCGAGGTCAGCAGGACTTCCCGCGGCCCGTACATCACCAGGTTGCGGCGGAACAGCATCCCGATGTTGTCCGGCACCGTGCGGGCCGTGTTGATGTCGTGCGTGACGATCAGGCAGGTCGCGTCGATCTGCGCGTTCAGGTCCACGATCAGCTGGTTCAGGTAGGCCGTCCGCACCGGGTCCAGGCCCGAGTCCGGCTCGTCGAACAGCAGGATCTCCGGGTCCAGCACCAGTGCTCTGGCCAGTCCGGCGCGCTTGCGCATACCGCCGGAGATCTCGCCCGGGAGCTTGGTCTCGGCACCGAGCAGGCCGACCATCTCCATCTTCTCCATCACGACCTGGCGCACCTCGGACTCGTTCTTCCGGGTGTGCTCGCGCAGCGGGAAGGCGATGTTGTCGTAGAGGTTCATCGAGCCGAACAGCGCGCCGTCCTGGAACAGCACCCCGAACAGCTTCCGGATCTCGTAGAGATCCTTCTCCGCGCAGTCGCAGACGTCGACGCCGTCGATGAGCACCTTGCCCTGCTCCGGTTTGAGCAGGCCCACCAAGGACTTCAGGAAGACCGACTTGCCGGTGCCCGACGGCCCCAGCAGGACGCTGATCTCACCGGTCGGGAGGGTCAGCGTCACATCCCGCCAGATGGTCTGCGCGCCGAAGGACTTGGACAAGCCCTCGACCCTGACCTCGACACCCATCCGGCACCTCCGCGTTCCTTCGTTGGCCGCGTTACTCGCTGGCATCACTCCGCCAGGTGCAGTAGCGCACCCGAACGGGGAGCCTCGCATATGTGACTCGACTAACCGACGTCAGGAGCGTCACACCTATGCAACGAGCGAGACGCGCACAGGTTACTCACGAGTTCAGTTGGATTCCCAGAGCGCGACGCGAACTGTTCCGAACTGTCCGGATTCATCGTTTCGCAGACCGAAAAGATCAATGAAATGTGCACGGAACGCAAAAAGGCGGGCACCCGGGGTGGGTGCCCGCCTTCTCGTACCACTCGCGGAATGATCTTTTCCCGGTCGGCCGGGCGGATCTGGAGATCCAGTGCACGGATCTCCCGCGACGATCGTTATCCGATCGATTCGCGGACCGCCTCGGAGTCCTTCGTGGACCACTCCGCTTCGCGGCGGAAGTGCGTGCCGCCCGTGACACCGCGTGAGCGGTGCCCGGGCGGCGCGAGATCACTTCAGGGAGATCTTGGCGCCGGACTCCTCCAGCTTGGCCTTGGCCTCGTTGGCCTTCTCCTTGTCGACCTTCTCCAGGAGGGCCTTCGGGGCGCCCTCGACGAGCTCCTTGGCCTCCTTCAGGCCCAGACCGGAGACGACCTCGCGGACGACCTTGATGACCTGGATCTTCTTGTCGCCGGCGTCCTCGAGGACGACGTCGAACTCGTCCTGCTCCTCGGCCTCGGCGGCAGCGCCACCGGCGGCGGGGGCGGCCACGGCCGCGACCGGGGCGGCGGCGGTGACGTCGAAGGTCTCCTCGAACTGCTTGACGAACTCGGAGAGCTCCAGCAGCGTCATTTCCTTGAAGACGTCCAGCAGCTCGTCGTTGCTCAGCTTGGCCATGACGGCGTTCCTTTCAGATCTGCGTCCGCCTCGGCGAACGGGTGCGATGTGCGGGCGGAATCCCGGCGCGCGCGCAGCGTTCCGGGCCGGGACGGATCAGGAGTCCGACTCGGCGCCCTTCTTCTCCTGCAGCGCGGCGGCCAGGCGCGCGACCTGGGACGCCGGAGCGGCGAACAGGCCTGCGGTCTGGGTCAGCTTGCCCTTCAGCGCGCCGGCCAGCTTGGACAGCGTGACCTCGCGCGAGTCCAGGTCGGCGATCCGCTCGACCTCGGAAACCGAGATCGCGCGGCCGTCCATGTAGCCGCCCTTGATGACCAGGGCCTGGTTGTCCTTCGCGAAATCGCGGAGCGCCTTCGCCGCGTCCACCGGCTCGCCCTCGATGAAGGCGATCGCGGTGGGGCCCACGAACAGGTCGTCGAGGCCTTCGACCCCGGACTGCTCGGCGGCCCGCTTGACGAGCGTGTTCTTCGCGACCCGGTAGGTCGTGCCCTCGCCCAGGGCGGTGCGCAGCTGCCCCAGCTGCGCCATGGACAGCCCGCGGTACTCGGTCACCACGGTGGTGGTCGCGGTGTTGAACCGCGAAGCGATCTCTTCGACCGCGTCGACCTTCTCCGGCTTTGCCATGTCGCCTCCTCTCTTCGATCGACTCGGAATCCTGCGAAAGCGGATTCGTAGCCGGTTGACGATCCCGAGGAGACGAAAAACGCCCCGGCGCAGCAGGCACGGGGCGGAAACTCAGCACCGGCGCGCATGCGCGCTCGGGTGCGGCCACGTCCTCCTGCGCGGGCCGCCCGCATCGCAACGGGACCTTCGTTTCCGCACATCGCGAACGACGCGCGGAAAGACCAGCGGTCTTGGGTGGAACTGCCATCAGAGTACTGCACCCCCGAGCCCGCCCGACCGGCACCCCCGCAGGTCGCGGGCGGGCGCGCCGAGCGCGGCGCGGGACGATCAGCACCCTTGCCCGGCACGGCAAGATGTCAGGCGTGGCCGACCCGAACGAGTCGCACCGCGACGACCGATCCCCCCGCCCCGACGCGACCCCCGACGTGGTGGACGCCGAACTCGTGCCGGAGCCGCCGCGCACCCCGCCGGTGAACGCGCCCGCCCCGGACGACGAGCAGACCCGGCAGTACGAGGAGTACCAGCGCTTCCGGGAGTTCCAGAAGTTCCAGGAATGGCAGCGGCAGCAGGACGGCACCGGCGCCCAGGGCGCGCCGCCACCGCAGCCCGCCGCGACCCAGCCCACCTCTCCGCAGCCGCCGCAGGGCAGGCCGTGGTGGAAGAAGGCGCTGGGACTGCTGTGGTCGCTGCTCCGGCCGTTGCTCGGGCGGCTGCTGTTCCTGCTCATCACGGTGGTGCTCGTGGTGGCACTGCTGTTCTGGCTGCTGTCCAAGCTGCTCGGCGGCGTCACCGGTGGTGGCGGAGGCGGCGGTGGCACCGGCGGCACTCCCCCGGGCGCCGCGCCCGTCACCCCGCCGTCGCCGCAACGGGTCGTCCGCGCCTTCTACGGCTACATCGCGCACCAGCCCGAGCAGGCCTGCGCGCTGTTCACCCCGGAGGGCGGCAGCGCCTTCGCCTACTACTCCCAGACCCCCGACTGCGCGGCCGCGGCGGCCAAGGCGCACGAGCAGGTCACCGAGCCGAGCTCGTTCAGCAGCCCGCGCTTCACCAACGACGTCATCGAGGAGAGCGATACCGGCGCCGTCGTCGACTCGTGCGCGCTGAGCGTCTCCGGCGGCCCGCCGCTGGGGAAGTTCAGCATGTCCCGCCAGCCCAACGGCGGCTGGCAGATCGACAACTACCAGCCCGCGGCCTGCTCCTGAGAACGCGAAAGCGGGCCGCCCCCGGAAGGGGACGGCCCGCTCGCAGCGGAAGTCCGCGTCAGGCGGGAGCCTCGGTGAGGTTCCGGGTCACGCTCGGGTCCACCGGGATGCCGGGGCCCATCGTCGTCGTGAAGGTGATCTTCTTGACGTAGCGGCCCTTCGAGGTGGACGGCTTCGCACGCAGGATCTCGTCCAGCGCGGCCGCGTAGTTCTCCACCAGCTGCGTGGTGTCGAACGAGGCCTTGCCGATCACCAGGTGCAGGTTGGCCTGCTTGTCCACCCGGAAGCTGATCTTGCCGCCCTTGATCTCCGAGACGGCCTTCGTCACGTTCGGGGTGACGGTGCCGGTCTTCGGGTTCGGCATGAGGCCGCGCGGCCCGAGGACTCGCGCGATCTTGCCGACCTTCGCCATCTGGTCCGGGGTGGCGATCGCCGCGTCGAAGTCGAGCCAGCCGCCCTGGATGCGCTCGATGAGGTCTTCGGAGCCGACCGCGTCCGCGCCGGCGGCTTCGGCCTCAGCGGCCTTGTCCCCGGTGGCGAACACGATGACCCGGACGGTCTTGCCAGTGCCGTGCGGCAGGTTCACGGTCCCGCGGACCATCTGGTCGGCCTTGCGCGGGTCGACGCCCAGACGCAGGGCCACCTCGACGGTGGGGTCCATCTTGACCTTGGCGGTCTTCTTGGCCAGCTCGACGGCCTCCAGCGGCGCGTACAGCCGCGCGCGGTCGACCAGCTCGGCGGCCTGCTGATATGCCTTGCTGCGCTTAGTCATTCTCTGTCCTTAAAAGGTGGATCAGTCGTGGTCGCGTAGGGCTGCGCGAGCCCTCCCACACGTGCCGGTTCGTCAGCCTTCGACGGTCAGACCCATCGACCGGGCGGTGCCGGCGATGATCTTCGAGGCCTGGTCGAGGTCCTTGGCGTTGAGGTCGACCATCTTGGTCTGCGCGATCTCGCGGACCTGGTCCGCGGTGACCTTGCCGACCTTGGACTTGTGCGGCTCGCCGCTGCCCTTCTGCACACCCGCGGCCTTCAGCAGCAGCTTCGCCGCCGGCGGGGTCTTCAGGTTGAAGGTGAAGGAGCGGTCTTCGAACACGGAGATCTCGACCGGCACCACGTCGCCGCGCTGGCTCTCCGTGGCGGCGTTGTAGGCCTTGCAGAACTCCATGATGTTCACGCCGTGCTGGCCCAGCGCGGGGCCGACGGGCGGAGCCGGGTTCGCCTGGCCTGCCGAGATTTGCAGCTTGATGATCGCTGCGAGCTTCTTCTTCTTGGGCGGCATCTCTAGCTTCCTAGTGTCTTCGGTGTCCGTTCGCCCGACCCGAGGACGGGCCGGGCACGGGCGGGGACCACGACGGTGGCGTCGCCCGTTCCCGCGGCAGGTCCTGCCAGAGCCTGCCGCGGCCGCCGGAATCCCCTCGTCGGCCCGTCGCCGGGCTTCCGGGGAACCGGTCAGATCTTGGAAACCTGGTTGAACGACAGCTCGACCGGAGTCTCCCGGCCGAAGATCGACACCAGCACCTTGAGCTTCTGGTTGTCGGCGTTGACCTCGCTGATCGTCGCGGGCAGCGTGGCGAACGGACCGTCCATGACGGTGATCGACTCGCCGACCTCGAAGTCGACCTCGACCGAGGGCTTCGCGGACGCGGCGGGCTGGGCGGACTTCTTGCCCTGCTCCGGCTTCGCTTCCTTCTCCGCCTGCGGCGCGAGGAACTTCAGCACGTCGTTGATGCTCAGCGGCGAGGGCTGCGAGGTCGCACCGATGAACCCGGTGACGCCCGGGGTGTTGCGGACCGCGCTCCACGAGGCGTCGTTGAGCTCCATGCGAACCAGGATGTAGCCGGGCAGCACCTTGCGCTGCACCAGCTTGCGCTGGCCGTTCTTGATCTCGGTGACCTCTTCGGTGGGCACCTCGACCTGGAAGATGAAGTCCTCGACGTCCAGCGTCTGGGCGCGGGTCTCCAGGTTGGTCTTGACCTTGTTCTCGTAGCCGGCGTACGAGTGCACGACGTACCACTCGCCCGGAGCGCGGCGCAGCGCGGCGCGCAGCTCCTCGACCGGGTCGACCTCGGCCTCTTCTTCGGCTTCTTCAGCGTCGTCGGCTGCGGCGTCGGCTTCGTCGGCTGCGGCTTCGGCGTCGTCCTCGGTGGACGCCGCGGACTCGGCCGCTTCGTCGGTCACCGCGTCGTCCGCCGAGTTCTCCTCGTCGGCGCCGGTGGTCGAACCGGTGTCCTCGCCGGAGTCGGCGCCGCGAGCGGAGTCGACGTCGTCGGCCACCGCCGACACCTCGGCCTCGGCCGGCGCACCGGTCCGGCCGGTCAACTCCTGGTCCTCGTGGGAGGTCCCGTCTCCTGAGGTCACAGTGGCTCTCGCTTCCTCTCGTGCGTTATGCGCCGGGTCGATGGCGCGACAGCGGCCCGCTGTTCGCCGCGGGCCGTGGCGCTCAGCCGAACAACCAGAGCACGCCCTTGGCGAACAGCACGTCCAGGCCGGCGACGAACGCCACCAGAATGCTGACGAACACGAGCACCACCAGCGTGTAGGTGATCAGCGCCCGGCGTGTCGGCCAGATGACCTTGCGCAGCTCGGCGACCACCTCGCGCACGAAGCGCCACGCCTTGCGGAACGGCGAGACCCGGCCCTTCTTGCCGTCTCGCGACGGAGTCGGCCGGCCCTTCGACTCAGTTGTGCGGGTAGCACCGGATTCCGGCCCATCCGCACCGCCCTGCCGGGCGGAAGCGCGGGAGGCGCGACGCTCGCGTCGTGCGGCGGCGCTGGAGGGCTGAGCGGCATCATGCTGCTCGTCCGGCCCCTGCTCGCGGTCGTCGCTCACGCCTGCTTCCTCCGCTCACCGTGTGCATCGACGCAGGGGTGACAGGACTCGAACCTGCAACCTGCGGTTTTGGAGACCGCTGCTCTGCCAATTGAGCTACACCCCTTCGCGACCGTCGGCCGCGTCGGAACACACCATACGCCAGCCCCGAATCCGGCCGACGCCGAGTTCGGGTGCGGGTGTACCGGCATCCCAAGACGGGAAGTGTACGGGATCGCCCCGCAGCTCCCGCACAGGCGGTCCCATAACGGCGAACGCCGAGGCGGGGAGCGTGCCGGTCCGGTTCGCGCTCTGCGAAGATGTTCCCATGTCAGCACCAGTGGACCAGTCCGAGACAGGCACTTCGAAGCGGCGCGTGTCCGCCCGCGTCGGCGGCATCAGCGAGTCCGCGACGCTCGCGGTCGACTCGAAGGCGAAAGCGCTCAAGGCGGCCGGCCGGCCCGTCATCGGCTTCGGCGCAGGCGAGCCCGACTTCCCCACCCCGCAGCCCATCGTGGACGCCGCCGTCGCGGCCTGCGCCGACCCGCGCAACCACCGGTACAGCCCCGCCGCGGGCCTGCCGGAGCTGCGGGAGGCGATCGCGGCGAAGACCCTGCGCGACTCCGGGCTGACCGTCGACCCGAGCCAGGTCCTGGTCACCAACGGCGGCAAGCAAGCCGTCTACCAGGCGTTCGCCACGCTGCTCGACCCGGGCGACGAGGTGCTGCTGCCCGCGCCGTACTGGACGACCTACCCGGAGGCGATCGAGCTCGCCGGGGGCGTGCCGGTCGTGGTGCCCACCGACGACACCACCGGGTTCCTGGCGAGCGTCGAGCAGCTGGAGGCCGCGCGCACCTCGCGCACCAAGGTCCTGCTGTTCAACTCCCCGTCCAACCCGACCGGCGCGGTGTACCCGCCGGAGCAGGTCCGCGCCATCGGCGAGTGGGCCGTGCGCAACGGGGTCTGGGTCATCACCGACGAGATCTACGAGCACCTGGTCTACGGCGACGCCGAGCACGTCTCGATCGCCGCGCAGGTCCCGGAGCTCGCCGACACCTGCGTGATCCTCAACGGCGTCGCCAAGACCTACGCGATGACCGGCTGGCGGGTCGGCTGGATGATCGGGCCGAAGGATGTGATCAAGGCCGCCGCGAACCTGCAGTCGCACCTGTCGTCGAACGTGGCGAACGTGTCGCAGCGGGCCGCGCTGGCGGCGGTGACCGGGTCGCTGGACGCGGTCGCCGACATGCGCGCCGCGTTCGACCGGCGCCGCCGCACCATCGTCGAGATGCTCTCGGCGATCCCGGGCGTGACCTGCCCGGAGCCGGAGGGCGCGTTCTACGCGTACCCGTCGGTGCAGGAACTGCTGGGCAAGGAGATCCGCGGCGTGCGGCCGAAGACCAGCGCGGAGCTCGCCGAGCTCGTGCTGGAGCAGGCCGAGGTCGCCGTGGTGCCCGGTGAGGCCTTCGGCACCCCCGGCTACTTCCGGCTCTCCTACGCGCTCGGCGACGAGGACCTCGTGGCCGGTGTGCAGCGCGTCGCCGATCTGCTCGGCGAGGCGAAGTGAACTAGGCCGTTCCCGGGGCGGTCACCCGACCGCCCCGGTGGGCCGAGCTCCGCGCGGGGCCCGCCACGAGGGCTGAGCCGCCCCCAGGGCCCCGCGTGGGCCAAGATCCTCCCAAGACCACCGGGCCGCGCTCGCAGCACCGCCCGGAGCCGATCAGCCGCTATTCCGGCAACCGCACGACGGCGTTGGCGCCGCCGAGGACCGACTGGTCGTCGCTGCGGGCCGTGATGAGCACCTTCGCGGTGCCGTCCTCGTTCACCGCGGACACCTTGCCGCTCAGCTCCACCCGCGCCCCGACCCCGTCGTCCGGGACCACCACGGGCCGGGTGAACCGCACCGAGCAGTCCACGATGGCCGCCGGATCGCCGGTCCACTCGGACACCAGCCGACCGGCCAGCGCCATCGTGAACATGCCGTGCGCGATCACGTCGGGCAGCCCGACCTCGGTGGCGAACCGCTCGTTCCAGTGGATCCGGTTGAAGTCCCCGGACGCCCCCGCGTACCGCACCAGGTCCTCGCGGGTCACCGCGACGCTCAGCGCGGGCAGCTCGTCGCCCTTGGACAGCTCGGACAGCCGCACCGTCATGCCTGCTCCCCCTGTTCTGCCGTGCCGCGCGCCACTAGCGTGGAGATCGCGGTGCACACCGGCTCGCCGTCCGCGGTGGCGATCTCGGCGCGCACCGTGAGGAAGTCGTTGCCCGCGCGGGCCTTGATGTCGTCCACGACCACCGAGGTGCGCAGCACGTCCCCGGCCCGGATCGGGCGGTGGTGGGTGAAGCGCTGGTTGCCGTGCACGACCTTGCTGTAGTCCAGCCCGAGCGCCGAGTCGGCCACCACCGCGTCGTGCGCGCGCATCGAGAGGATCACCGCGAACGTCGGCGGGGCGATCACGTCCGGATGCCCGGCGGCCTGCGCGGCCGCCGCGTCGCGGTGCAGCGGGGAGGAGTCCTTGATCGCGTCGGCGAACTCGCGGATCTTCTCCCGGCCGACCTCGTAGGGCTCCGTGGGCGGGTATTCACGTCCGATGAATGACTGGTCTAGCGGCACCAGCGCAGGCTACCGACCGCGCCGGCGGACATCGGCACCAGACGCGAAGAACCCGCCGCGGCCAGCAGGCCGGGCGGGTTCTCCGAGTCCGTCGGGAGCGCTGTGGTCAGCGAGTCTCCTTGTGGGTGCGGTGCGTACCGCAGTGGGAGCAGAACTTCTTCATCGCCAAGCGGTCCGGGTCGTTGCGCCGGTTCTTGTTGGTGATGTAGTTGCGGTTCTTGCACTCCTCGCAGGCCAAGGTGATCTTGGGGCGAACGTCGGTGGCTGCCACGGAGGTGCCCTTCCTCTCTCGTACTGCGTCCTAGGAGGCTCGCTCGACAGGCGTGGGCGAACCGAAGTGGTAGCGGTGGCCGGACTTGAACCGACGACACAGCGATTATGAGCCGCTTGCTCTACCGACTGAGCTACACCGCCGAGGACAACCTGACAGGTTCTTCACCGAGGTTACCTCATGCAAAACAGCCGCAGCACCCAGATACCCGAGCACCGCGACTGTTTTCCGAGCCCCAATACGGAATCGAACCGTAGACCTTCTCCTTACCATGGAGACGCTCTGCCGACTGAGCTATTGGGGCATGTCCTTGCGGAGCGATTAGAACTTTACACACCCGCCGAACCGGCCTTGCGACGGGGGTCCCCTTTCGAGGTATTCCCAGCTCAGCGACCACTTCTTCGCCGCAGGAGCCGGAATCCGCGCGCTGCGGACGATCAGTGCACGAGTGTGAGCACCGTCTCGGACTTGGCGCCGCGGGCCTTCACGGTCCGCGCCTGCAGCCAGGCCTCCAGCCGGTCCTCCGGCAGCGGCCGCGAGATCAGGTAGCCCTGCGCGATGTCGCAGCGCATCCCGACGAGCTGGTCCCGGGCCGCGTCGTCCTCCACGCCCTCGGCGACCACGACCAGGTCCAGCGAGTGCCCGAGCTCCACGATGGTGCGCACCACGGCCATGTCGCTGAGGTCGGTGCCCATGCCGAGCACGAAGCTCTTGTCGATCTTCACCTCGTCGACGGGCAGCGTCCGCAGGTACGCCAGCGAGGAGTACCCGGTACCGAAGTCGTCCACGGCCAGCACCACGCCGAGCGCGTGCAGCCGCCGCAGCACCGGCATGGAGCGCTCCGGTTCCTCCATCACCGAGGACTCGGTGAGCTCGAAGGTGAGCAGCTCCGGCGGCACGTCGTGGCGGCGCAGCGCCTCCGCCACCCGGTCCGGGAAGGACTCGTCGTTGAGGTTGCGCACCGACAGGTTCACCGCGACCGACATCCGCAGATCCCGGTCCATCCACTCCCGCACCTTGATCAGCGCGCGCTCCATCACGAAGGACGTCAGCGCGTCGACCAGGCCGGTGGCTTCGACGACGGGCACGAACTCGTCCGGGTCGAGCCGGCCGTACTCGGGGTGCCACCAGCGCACCAGCGCTTCGGCGCCGACGACCTGCCTGCCGGGCAGCGCGACCTTCGGCTGGTAGTGCACTTCGACCTGGCCGGTGTCCAGCGCCTGCCGGAACTGGGTGACCAGCTGGAAGCGGCGCAGGAACACCTGGCCCATCGCCGGGGCGTAGCCCCGGACCACGTCCTTGGCGTTGCGCGCGGCGCGCACCGCCACGTCGGCGTGCTGCAGCAGCGTGTCGATGTCGTTCTCGGCGTCCGCGTCGGCCGGGGCGGACGAGGAGTACCCGGCGACACCGCCCGCCTCCACGACGAGCCGGTCCAGCGGGTAGGACTCGCCGATCACCTCGCAGAGCCGGGTGCCGACCTCGTGGGCCTGCTCCTCGGTGTGGTCGATGAGCAGTACCGAGAACGAGTTGGCCTCCAGCCGGGCCAGCGGTACTTCCGGGCCGAGCTCGCCGAGCATCCGCTGCCCGGCGGCGACGACGATCCGGTCGCCCCACGTGTAGCCGAGGGCTTCGCTGACCGTGGTCAGCAGGTCCAGGTCCACCCGCACCACCACCGCGGTCCGCCCGGCGCGCAGCTCCTCCGCCGCCATCTCGCGGAAGCCCGCGCGGTTCAGCAGGCCGGTGAGCAGGTCGTGGTAGGCGTCGTGCCGCAGCCGCGCCAGCAGCCGCCGGTTGTCCATGGCGGTGGCCAGGTGGCTGGCGAGGGTGTGCAGCAGCCGCACGTCGGCGCGACCGAAGCCACGCCACCGGCTGACCCGGTCGTGCGCCTCCACCGCGCCGAGCAGCTGGTTCGCCCCGCGCAGCGGCACTACCAGCGATTCGTAGGCGCCGCGCATCCGCAGCGCGCGGCGCACCTCGTCGGGTGCTTCGAGGGTGCGGAAGGACCGGACGTGACTGCCCGGGAGCTGCAGCAGCGGGTCGTCGCGCAACGCCTGCGGCCCGGCGATCCGGGCGGCTTCGGGGAGCGGTTCACCTGCGACGAGGGTGCTCACCTCGCCGCGCGGGTCCAGCCGCAGGCGCAGCACCACGCGGGTGGCGTTGAGCTGTTCCCGGATGCGTTCGGCGACCGGTTCCCACTCGGTGACCGAGGTGGTGTTGTCCTCCGGCTCGGAGGGGTTGCGCACCGCGGCCTGGCCGGACCGGGCGACGCTGAGGCTCACGTCGCTGAGCGCCTCCAGGTCGCGCTGCTCCCGCAGCAGGCCGGAGTACGCGCGGTAGAGACCGATGACGGCGACCGCGACGAGCGCCACCAGCAGCCAGCCCCAGCGGGTGCTCTTCGCCACCTCGTAGCCGATCAGCCCGACGGAGGTGTTGAGCAGCCCGACGGCGAGGGTGCGCACGGACAACCTCCCGGCGGCGCTGACCCGCATCGCACCGCCGAGCACGTGCAGCGCGGCGAGCGCGAAGGCGCAGCTGATCAGCGGGGAGGTCAGGGTGCCGACGACCGGGCCGAACCAGTCCGGGGCGGTCTGCGGCAGGGCGCGCTGCACGGCGGTGGCGATCGCGAACGGCACCGCGATCTCCAAGCAGAGCACGCCCGCGTTGTAGACGACGTGCGTGGCGGCGCGCCGCCCGACCTGGGCGCCGAGCCCGGCGAGCAGGTTGGCCGCGAGCACCACTTCGAACGGCGCGGTCAGCAGACCGAGGATCAGCGGGATCTCGGTGAAGGAGATGGTCCAGCCGACGCGCTTCACGTCCACGTCGATGGTGAGCTGTTCCGCGACGAGGAAGCCGATGGCCAGCAGCGGCCCGATGTAGAGCAGGCTGGCGTCGTAGCGGAACTCCAGCGCGGAGGACGTCAGACCGGACACGAGCAGCCCGACCAGGAGCGTGACCGCGGAGAACGCGGTGAACACCCGCCGACGCGCCGGATCGACCTCGGCCCGCACCGGCGGACGCGGGGTGTCCAGCGTCGCCTCCGGATCGAGGGTGTGGTGACTCTCGATCATCCACCCTCCTCCTGCCCGGCGACAC
Source organism: Saccharopolyspora sp. NPDC047091 (assembly GCF_040643635.1). Taxonomy (NCBI): domain Bacteria; kingdom Bacillati; phylum Actinomycetota; class Actinomycetes; order Pseudonocardiales; family Pseudonocardiaceae; genus Saccharopolyspora; species Saccharopolyspora sp. NPDC047091. The sequence continues at coordinate 154,919 of NZ_JBEYUS010000001.1, read as the reverse complement.
GAATGTCGCACCGGATTGCCGAGCCGATCGTGACTCACGACGGGCACGGTTGGCCAGGGGCCAGCGGCCCGCCGAACGCCGTCAAGATCCATTTTCGAGCCGCCCGGCGCGCGGTGCGCGCACGGACCACCTGCGCAGACATCGAACTGACCAGCGACTTCGGCCGGTACCATCCTGGCGGTTCCAGCGCCCCCATGTCCCGGTGACCCGGCCAGGAGCAATGTGAAAAAGGCCGCAGCAACCGATCAGTGACCATGCGGAGAGTATCCGCGAAACACGGATAGTGACCGTAGTTCCGTCAATCGGAGCAACGGTCAGGCCAAGCCCAGTTCGTCTACGTAATCACGGACCGCTCGATCGAGATCAGCCAGCCCCGATTCTTCGGTCGGCAGGTGCCCGGCGCCGTTGAGTTCGGCGAACCTCCCCCGCGAGCCGAGGCGGTCGTAGAACTCCCGGGACAGCCGCGGCGGGGTCCAGCGGTCCTCGGCGGGGTGCGCCAGCAGCAGCGGCGGCCCCGCGTAGTCCTCCGGCTCCACCGCGGGCGCGGCGGCGAGGTAGCTGCGCAGGAAGCCCAGCGACATCCAGTTCCCGCCGGCGAGCGGGTCGGCCCAGATCGCGTGCGCGAACTGGGCGTGGTTGGACATCGCGGCGATGTTCACCAGCCACCGCACCGGAGCCCAAGCCGGGGGCAGCGGCATCGGCACCGAGCCGGGCAGCAGCCCGAGCAACCCGGACCACCGGCCCACTTCGGGCGTGGTCGCCAGCATGCGGCGCACCTCGTCCCGCCGCGGGTCCGCGAGCCCGGTCACCAGGACTCCGGCGACCGAGCCATCGGCTCCCGCACGTGCGGCCACGTCGTAGGCCAGCCGCCCAGCGGAGCCGACCCCCATCAGGACGATGGGCCGCTGGTCCGTTCGCCGCTCCGCCGCGATCAGGTCGGTGACGCACCGCAGCCAGCCGGCGTAGGTGGCGTTGCGCAACCCGCTGGAGGTCAGGCCGAAGCCCGGCAGGTCGGGCGCGAGGAATTCCAGGTCGGCGAGCGCGGGCAGCCTGCCGTAGGGCGTGAGCATCCGCCCGTAGCCGCCGATCCCGTGCAGCGCGATGACCTTCGCCGGTGCGTGCGGCCGCGGAATCCGGTCCAGGTGCACGCGTCTGCCGCGCCAGGCCCACCACTCCTCGACCGGCATGCCCGGGGCCGGCGCCTCGGGCCGCACCGCCGCGTTCGGCAGCGCCTCGGTCGGCAGGCCCCGGCCGGTCAGGAGTCGGCCCGCCGAGCCGCGCGGTCCCCCGTCGGGCTGGTCCAGGCTGAGCCCGCTGGGGAAGTACTCCTGGTAGCGGAGCCAGTGCCGGTGCTCCGCGTAGCTGGGACCGACGACGGTGTCGGATCCTGGTTCGGAAACTGCTCGCACACCACGAAAATACGGAGTGGGCATCGCGATGCGCATCGGCCACGAGCAGGCTCGCTACTGGTTCCAGGAGGCCCGGGTGGCTCGGCTGGCGACCGCCGACCCGGCGGGCCGACCGCACCTGGTCCCGATCACGTTCGCGGTCGACGGCGACTCGCTGGTGACCGCCGTCGACCACAAGCCGAAGTCGACGACCGCCCTGCGACGCCTGCGCAACATCGAGCGGAATCCGCAGGTCACCCTGCTCGTGGACCACTACGCCGAGGACTGGGAGCAGTTGTGGTGGGCGCGTGCCGACGGGCTCGCCGAGCTCGCCGCGGCCGAGCAGCACCCGCGGCTGGTGGCGGCGCTCACGGCGAAGTACGAGCAGTACCGGCAGCGGCCACCGCAGCTGACGTTGATCGTCGTGCGGGTGTCGCGGTGGAGCGGCTGGCGCGCCGCTGGTGATCACTCTCACGGCTGAACCCTCCTTCCGTCGGCTCCTCGTACCGCCGGATCGGGCGGCGGGATCCCGGTGGACTTCGCGTGCGGGGGTCGGCGACCGGTTACCGGCTCGTGCGCCGGGCGCGGGCGGTGGACCACCGAGCGGTCCGGCGCAGGGCCGGTCGAGAACCGGGTGGTCTGGAACTGGGTGGTCCGGGACCAGGCTGGGCAGGGATTGGTGGTCAGCAACCGGGGTGGGCTGGGCCGGGTGATCAGGGGCTGGACGGCCAGGCGCCGGGTGATCAGGTACCGGCCGATCGCCGTTTCGGGCCTGGCCGGTCAGGCCCGGACGCCCGGCGCCGGGTGGTCGCCGCCGGGCGCTCGACCACCGCGGATCACCCGGCGGCCCCCAGCAGGTAGAACGTCCGCCCCTGGTTGTCGGTGCAGGTCGCGAGCCGCCCGTAGGGCATGTCCGCCGGCTCGCCCGCGTTCCCGCCCTGCTCCCGGACCTTGGCGAGCGTGGCGTCCAAGTCGTCCGCCCGGAAGCAGAGGGTCACTTCGCCGGTGTCGCTGCCGTGCATCCCCGCCATCGGCCGCACGTCCTCGATCTGCCAGCCGTCCTCGACGTTGCCGGGGCCGAACCGCCAGCCGAGGACGGCGCCGTAGAACTCCTTCGCGAGCGCGGTGTCCGGCGTGGCGATGGTGATGTAGTCGATGTCCCCGTGCCGCGGTGGCCGCGACGCCGCGGGGTCGGCGCTCGCCCCGGCCCGCCCGGGCGGGGTCATGATCATCCACCGGTGGCCGAACGGGTCGTCGAACCGGCCGGAGCGGCCGTAGGGGTGCTCCTCGACGTCGCCCACCGCGGTCGCGCCGTGCTCCCGCGCGCGCTGCACGACGGCGTCCACGTCCGGGACCTCGACGTGCAGGGTCGTGCTGGCGCCGCCGCGGTGCACCGGCGCGAGCATGTCGATCTCGGGGAACTCATCGGCCAGGAACAGCGCGCTGCCGCCGACGTCGAGCTCCACGTGCCCGAGCCTGCCGTCGGTCATCGCGTACGGCTCGGCGCGCAGCCGGGCACCGAGCACCGCGCCGTACCAGTCGATCGCCCGCTGCGCGTCCGACACGGCGAGGTACGGCGTCAGCGTCATGGCCACCCGGTCGGACAGGTCCGCCCGCTGCTCGCGCGCGGCACCGGGACGGGTGGATTCGGTGTCGGTCATGGTCACTCCTCGGTCGTCGAGCAGCGCGCGCTCCAGCCGCTCCCGCAGTCGCCTGGCGAACTGCGGGGACGGCTCGGCGGGCACGATCGGCTCGCGAAGAACGTCGAACGGATCGGTCATCGCCGTCGCCCTCCTCCGGTGCCCGGTGCGTCGCTGGTTGCTTCGTACTCGCGGCGGAACGCCGCTCTGGCCCGGACCAGCAGGGCCTCGGTGGCGTGCACGGTCCGGTCCAGGTGCTCGGCGACCTCGGGCACGGGCAGCCCGTCGAGGTAGCGCAGCGTCAACGCCGCGCGGTGGTGCTCGCCCAACCTCGCCAGCACCTCCCGTGCCCACAACGCGTCCAACCGGATGTCCCACAGGTCCGCTTCGTCCCGTGGTTCCTGCTGTTCCAGCCGTTCCAGCCCGCGCCGTTCCCGGCCGATCGCGCGCCAGTGGTCGGCGAGCTTGTGCCGGGCGATGCCGACCAGCCACGCCACCGTCGGCGGGTTGCCCGACCGTTCCCGGGCGGCCTGCACCGCCGCGAGGAACGTGTCCGCGGTCAAATCCTCGCTCAACGCGTGATCCCCGGAACGACCGAGCAGATAGCCGTACACCTGCGGCAGCGCCTCGTCGTACATCTCGAGCAACGCCGCCGCCGGGTCCGGTTGCACCTGCGGTCGCTTCACATCCCCATAGTCGTTCGGGAGCGCGGAGCTCCGACGCCCTCGACCGCCCTCCGTTCGGGTGATGCGAGGTCGGCACCGCGCACGAGGGGCTCGACGGCGGCCTCTAACCTGCGGTGCGTGTCCGAAGAGCTGGTCCCCTCCCCCGAGCTGTCCCGCCTCGCGGCGGCGCTGGACGTCCTCGACGAGCACGCCGAGCTCAACCACCGCTACCGGCGGCTGATCACCGATTCCCGGAGCGCGCTGAGCGCCCCGCTGCTCCGCACCACCCAGGCGCGGGGCATCGGCAAGAAGCTGCTGGTGCTGGTGAAGGCGGCCGGACCCGACTTCCCCGACACCCTCGCCGCGGCGGACCGCGCCGCCCTGCAGGACGGCTTGGCGCAGGCGGACGAACTCGTCTTCCGCACGTGACCGCGCCCCGGCCGCTCGTGCGAGTTCGACGTCCTCGATGCCGGCGAGCGGCCTGAGCAGCGCATCGACCATCGCCCCCTCCCGAGCGGCGTGAGCCCGGTCCAGGTCGGCGAGCGCCGCCCTGCTCGGGGTCACCGCGTCCAGAGCACCGAAGTCATGCGGAAAGCCTCGACCGCGGGTGCGATCAGGACAGCTTCGGTGAACTGGGCCGCGCGCTGCCCGGCATCACGCCGCGGATGCTCACCGGGCAGCTGCGCGAGCGGGAGGCCGACGGCCTGGTGGTGCGCACCGTCCACCACCAGGTGCCACCCGAGGTGGAGTACTCCGCCAGCGAGGTCGGCGAAAGCCTGCGCACCCTCACCGACCAGCTCGAACGGTGGGGCCGCGACTACCGGGAGTGGGACCGCGAGCGGCGCGGGGGCCCGCGCATGACCAGTCCGGCTCAGACCCCCGGCGCGCCGGACCGGTGCCGCAGGACGAACTCGACCACCACGCGTGATCGCGTCCCGAGCTGGGCACCCTCCGGCGGAGACCGACGGGAGGAGCCCCATGAACGCACCGGAACCGACCACCGAGCAGCTCACCGCGTGGCGCAACCTGCTGGACGCGTTCGCCCAGGTCAGCGCGTCGTGGGACGCCGCGGTCGCGATCGACCGGGAGGCTGGCCCCGGCGAGGGCCCGGCGAGTTCCGTGCCGGAGCCGCTGCACGCGTCGTTCGCCCGCGCGGCGGCGGAGACCTCCGACGTGCTCGCCGGGATCGCCGACGCGCTGGGCGACGGGGAGCGTGCCGGGACGTTCGCCGAGGTGGACCGGGCGCAGCGCGCCGCCCGCGACGCCTGGTCCTCGGCCCACTCGTCGAGCACCGGCTGACCGGATCAGCGCCCGGCGAAGCGGTCCGTGACCTCGACCAGCACATCCGCCACGGCACCGCGCCCGCCGTGCCCCGCGTCGTCGACCAGCCGCAGTTCCGCGTCCGCCCACACCTGCGCCAGGTGCCACGCGGTGTCCGGCGGGGTGCTCACGTCGTTCCGGCCGTGCACGAGCGCACCCGGAATCCCGTTGAGCCGCACCGCGTTCCGCAGCAGCTCGCCATCGGCGAACCACGCGCCGTGCCGCCAGTAGTGCGTGACCAGCCGCGCGAACGTCAGCCGGAACGCGGGGTCCGCGTAGCGCGGATCGGGGCGGGCGTGCCCCACCGCCACGTGCGCTTCCTCCCAGCGGCACCAGTCCAGCGCCGCCCGCGCCCGCACCGCGGGGTCCGGGTCGTGCAGCAACCGGTTGTAGGCGTCGACGAGCCTGCCGTCCCGGTCGGCCGCGGGGACGCCGGCGCGGAACCGCTCCCACTGCTCGGGGAACACGCGCCGCATGTCCCGCGTGATCCAGTCGACCTCGCGGTGCGTGGTGGTGCCGACACTGAACAGCACGAGTTCGGTGACCCGCTCCGGGTGCAGTTCCGCGTACGCCAGCCCCAGCGTGGAACCCCACGACCCGCCGAACACCATCCACCGCTCGACGCCGAGGTGGCGGCGCAGCAGTTCGACGTCCGCCACCAGGTGGTGCGTGGTGTTCGTGGCCAGGTCGGCGTCCGGTTCGCCTGCGTTCGGCATGCTGCGCCCGCAGCCGCGCTGGTCGAACAGCACGATCCGGTACGCGTCCGGGTCGAAGTAGCGCCGCCAGCCCGGCCCGCAGCCGCCGCCGGGCCCGCCGTGCAACACCACCACCGGTTTCCCGTCCGGGGAGCCGCACACTTCCCAGTGCATCCGGTGGCCGTCGCCGACATCGAGCCGCCCGCTGTCGTGGGGTTCGATCTCCGGGTACATCTCCGCAGGCTATCGAGGCTCGCGGTCCGCTCAGAAGATTCGCTCTGTCGTTCCCCCCGGCCGACCACGCATACTTCCGGGTGTCCAGCGCCTGAGCAGAGGAGGTTCCGGTGCCCCCGGAACGGCAGTCCGCGCCCGACCTGTCCGGCATCACCGGTAGCCCGGACACGAGCGGTCCGAACGCGGCCCGGATGTACGACTACTACCTGGGCGGCTCGGCGAACTTCGCGGTGGACCGCGCGACGGCCGACGAGCAGATCGCGGTGCTGCCGAGCGTCGCTTCCACCGCGCGCGCGAACCGCGCCTTCCTCGGCCGCGCCGTGCGGATGATCCTGGACTCCGGGGTGAACCAGTTCCTCGACCTGGGATCCGGCGTGCCCACCGTCGGCAACGTGCACGAGATCGCCCACCAGATCGACCCGGAAGCCCGCATCGCCTACGTGGACCGGGAACCGATCGCGGTGGCGCACAGCCGCAGGCTGCTGCGCGGCGACGAGCGGGTGTCGGTCACCCAAGCCGACCTGACCGAGCCGGAGAAGGTGCTCGCCGCTCCCGGCGTGGCGAAGCTCCTGGACTTCAGCAGGCCGGTCGCGGTCCTCGCGATCAGCGTGCTGCACTTCGTCCGCGACGACCAGGACCCGGCGGGCGTCCTCGCCACCTACCGCGACGCCTGCGTCCCCGGCAGCTTCCTCGCCCTGTCGCACACCACCGCCGAGAACCTCGCACCCTCCACAGTGGACGAAGGCTTGGCGATCTACCAGCGCACCTCGACCCCGGTGTTCCCCCGCCCCATCTCCGAAGCAGACGGGCTGCTGGCCGGCTACGAGATCCTCGAACCCGGCGCCACCCTCGTCACCACCTGGCGCCCGGACTCCGAACCCGACCCCGACAGCCCCGTCGCGAACACCTGGGCGGTGGTGGGGGTGCTGCGGTAGCGGGGCAGCTCGCGGAGACCGCTCACGCGTTGTCGAGGTTGCTCCCACGTGTTCAGCGCACCCGCGGGCTCCGGTCATCGTCGTCCGGCGAACCGCGCATGCATCCGAATGAGCCCCAAGCCGAGCAGGGCGCCATCTACTCGACGAGCTGCGCCGGCTCCGAACTGCGGGTGTGGCCGTGCTGCATCACGTCCGTCCACGTCGCTTCCGCCTGCCGAGCTCGGTCAAGCTTGCGCCGAGCAGGAGCACGACGAGGACTACGAGACCCCACAAGACCGGCCCCGGAAGCAAGGACGACGAAGCGGTCGTCGACAGCAAGGCGACCAGCGTCAGCGCCAGGATGACCGTCGCGGCTACCAGCGATCGTGACGATATGCGTTCCATCAGCACCTCGAACCACGGGATTTCCGTGCTCGTCGTAGCACGAACCTGTCACGCCGGCCCCGGACAGGCCGTACGTGGCCACGAAAACGGCCCGGTGACCCTGCCTCAGCAGGTCACCGGGCCGTTTCGGCTGGTGTGCCAGGTGGAGGATTCGAACCTCCGAAGCTTGCGCGGCTGATGCAGACCACGCGACGCGGGGCGCTGACCACGAACAACGCTCTCTTCCTGACAGATCCGGGCACAGATTCGGCGCGGTGCGCCCGCCGGGAGGCTGAAGAGCCCCGCCACCTCTCCGGCACGCTTGGCGGGTACCGGCACGCGGCCGAGCGGGTCGAGCGCATCGACGAAGGCGGGCAGGCCGAGGCGGCTCGGTCGATGCTCGGATCTCTTGCCGAGGCTCCCGGAATTACCCGAAACACCTGAGCGACGAGCGCTGCACTCGCTTTTTACAGAGGAACAGCCTCAAACCAGGTTCGAAGTTCTCGGGTGATGTCGTCGTCTACGGCTAGGCGACCTTGGGGGTGGTCTTCGTAACGAACGCGGAGGGTTTTCATCGCTGCGAGCAGTTCGCGTTCTTCGGTCGGCTCGAAGTAGCCGACGCTGGTGATCAGCAGGCTCGCGCGGTACGGGGTGATGACGTCGTCCAGCAAAGAGCCGGCCGCGTTCAGGCAGGCCATGGGGAAGTGGGCGTCGGGAGTGTCACGGCCGACGAGAACGCTCGGCGGAATTCGCGCGAACACCGGCCCTGCCGCGTCGTCGTCACGGACTGCGTCTCGCTGCGGTCCTGCGGCCACTTCGGCTAGCGGCTCGCAGACCCGCAGCTGCTCGATGCAGTCGAAACTCATCCGCTCGAAACGACTCCCGGTGCGGTGTTGTGTCGGTTCGTTCCAGAGCGCGAGGACCTTACGGTAGGGCTCGATAAGCCCGCTACCGCTAACGTCGCCGTAGGACAGCAGCGCGCATCCGTGGATGAAGTCGGTCAGCTCTCGCCGCAGGGCGAGCTGCGGACGAGCCCGGACTTGTTCCTGTTCCTGGTCACGAAGTTCCTGGATCCGTTGCCGCACTCCCGTTGGCCGCATGCTGGGTAGGATATGTGGACTGCCACTCACTGCGTGGTTGCGCGTCGTGGGTCGACGCGGGAGCCCAGTAGGCGCATTCGGTCCAGTCGTTTTCGAGACGGGGCCCGTGTAGATGGTGACGATGTCGCTGGTGCGTGGATCAACGACTGCGTACGGACGACGTTGAAGGAAGCACTCGACTTCGCACGGGAAAGGAAGCTGCTCCGGTGAACCCGATGGAGTCGGTCGCCCGGTCCCCTGCTCGCCGGGCCTCACGAACTACCTGAACCGCCATCTGCGGCTGTACGGCACCGCGCCTGACGGTCGGCTGTTCCCCGGCCAGCGAAGCGGCGGGCGGCTCGGAAGCAGCGTCTACGGCCGCGTGTGGGCGCGTGCCCGCGCTGCGGTGTCTACCGAGGAGGTCCAGGCGTCGCCGTTGGCGAAGCGTCCCTACGACCTCCGCCACGCCGCGGTCTCCACCTGGCTCAACGCCGGCGTGGAACCCACGCGCGTAGCCGAGTGGGCGGGACACAGCGTGCACGTCCTGCTCCGGGTCTACGCGAAGTGCCTCGACGGAGGCGAGACGGCGGCCCGGCAGCGAGTCCAAGATCTTCTCGGCGACGCCTAACTGTGGCACGTATATGGCACAGACGGCCGTGAAGACCCGTAGCTAGCCGGACACGACCGGACAACACAAAACGGCCCGGTGACCCTGTTCTTGCAGTTCACCGGGCCGTTTCGGCTGGTGTGCCAGGTGGAGGATTCGAACCTCCGAAGCTTGCGCGGCTGATTTACAGTCAGCTCCCTTTGGCCGCTCGGGCAACCTGGCTTCGCTAGCCGACTCTCGTTGGCTTGCGGGAACAAGGATACAGACTCGCGGCGACCGCTTCCCGAGGGGGTGGGGCCGGTAGCGTGTCCGGGCGACAAGGCCCGTTCCCAACAGGAGGTGCGCGAGGTGGCAGACCCGTCGTTCGACGTGGTGAGCAAGGTGGACCGGCAGGAAGTGGACAACGCGCTGAACCAGGCGGCGAAGGAGCTCGCCAACCGGTTCGACTTCCGCGGCACCGGAACGAAGATCCAGTGGTCCGGGCAGGAGGGGATCGCACTGGAGTCGGAGACCGAGGAGCGGTGCCGTGCCGCGATCGAGGTCTTCAAGGAGAAGTTGATCAAGCGGGGCATCTCGCTGAAGGCCTTCGACGTCGGTGAGCCCGCCAGCTCGGGGCAGATCTACCGGGTCAGCGGCAAGGTGGTGCAGGGCATCGAGCAGGACGTCGCGAAGAAGATCTCGAAGAAGATCCGCGACGAGGGCCCGAAGGGCGTGCAGGCGCAGATCCAGGGCGACCAGCTGCGGATCTCCGGCAAGAAGAAGGACGACCTGCAGAACGTCATCCAGCTGCTGAAGGCCACCGACTTCGACGTGGCGCTGCAGTTCGAGAACTTCCGCTGATCGTCGGACGCCCCGACGTGGACCGGCGCGGCCGGGCCGGGTGCCATCACGGGGAGGCAGCACCCGGTCCGGGATGTCGGCACGCACCCGCAACACCGCCTACGATCGCCGCTGTCGCCCGATCGGGCGGCCGTGCGACTGCCGGAGCGTCCGGGCGCCGAGAAGACGATCTAGGCGGACTCAGCGCCCGGCGACCCGCAACGACGTCCGCGACGACCGGGGCGCCGCGCTCCGATGTCCCGCACCCGGCATCGCGACCCGGCCGAGCAGTACCCGCGAAGCACCCCCGTTCGGGGACCCAGTGCGCCGGGCTTCGCGACCCGGCCGAGCAACGCCCCGTGCGGTTGCCCAAGGCCCTCGCGCCGAGCCCCGGCCGAGCAACCCCAGGGGGCCCACCGCGCCCGGCGAGCCCCGGCCGGGCAGCCCGGCGGAGCATCCCCGTGCGGTGGCCCACTGCGCCTGGGAAACCCGGCGGAACCCCGAATCCGGTCGACTACCGTGGGGGCCGACCCACGGGCTCTGGAGGGATGCCGGGTGAGAGGAATCGTGCTCGCGGGGGGCAGCGGCACCCGGCTGCACCCGCTGACGCAGGCCGTGTCCAAGCAGCTGCTCCCGGTCTACGACAAGCCGATGGTGTACTACCCGCTGTCGGTGCTGATGCTCGCCGGCATGCGGGACGTGCTGCTCATCTCGACCCCGGTGGACCTGCCGCTGTTCCGGCGCCTGCTCGGCGACGGCTCCCAGTTCGGCATCAACATCGAGTACGCGGAGCAGCCGCAGCCGAACGGGCTCGCCGAGGCGTTCGTGATCGGCGCCGACTTCATCGGCGGTGACCCGGTGGCGCTGGTGCTCGGCGACAACATCTTCTACGGGCAGGGCTTCTCCCGGGTGCTGCAGCAGTCCACCCGGGACCTGGACGGCTGCACGCTGTTCGGCTATCCGGTCCGGGACCCGCACCGCTACGGCGTGGGCGAGGTCGACGGGAACGGCAAGCTCGTCTCCATCGTGGAGAAACCGGAGCACCCGCGGTCCAACAAGGCCATCACCGGCCTGTACTTCTACGACAACGACGTGGTGGAGATCGCGCGCGGCCTGGCCCCCTCGCCGCGCGGCGAGCTGGAGATCACCGACGTCAACACGACCTACCTGGAGCAGGGGCGCGCCCACCTCACCGAGCTGGGGCGCGGCTACGCGTGGCTGGACACCGGCACGCACGACTCGCTGCTGGAGGCCGGGCAGTTCGTGCAGGTGCTGGAGCACCGGCAGGGCGTGCGCATCGCCTGCCTGGAGGAGATCGCGCTGCGGATGGGGTTCATCTCCGCCGACCAGTGCCACGCGCTCGGTGCCAAGCTCGCGAAGTCCGCCTACGGCGAGTACGTCATGGACGTCGCGCGCTCGGCGGGCGCGGGCACCTGACGCGGGCCCGGCCGCTTCAGGACATCAGCCTGCGTCAGGGCATCAGCCTGCGGCCGGCCATCCCTTCGAGCCGCTGCACCCGCTCGCTGATCGGCGGGTGGGTGGAGAACAGGCGCGCCATCCGCTCCCCCGGCCGGAACGGGTTCGCGATCATCAGGTGCGACTGCGACACCAGCTGCGGTTCGGGGGCGAGCGGCGCCTGCTGGGTGCCGCGCTCCAGCTTGCGCAGCGCGGAGGCGAGCGCCAGCGGATCGCCGGTGAGCTCCGCGCCGGACGCGTCGGCCTGGTACTCGCGGGACCGGCTCACCGCCATCTGCACCACCGCGGCGGCCACCGGGCCCAGCAGGGCGATCAGCAGCATCGCGACCGGGCTGGGCCGGTCCTCGTCGTTGCCGCCGAACATGCCGAACAGCATCCCGAAGTTCGCCAGGAAGGTGACCACGCTGGCCAGCGCCCCGGCCACGCTGGAGATCAGGATGTCCCGGTTGTACACGTGGGACAGCTCGTGCCCGAGCACGGCGCGCAGCTCGCGCTCGTCGAGCAGTTCGAGGATGCCGCTGGTGCAGCACACCGCCGCGTTGCGCGGGTTGCGGCCGGTGGCGAACGCGTTCGGCGCCCGGGTGGGGCTGATGTAGAGCGCGGGCATCGGCTGCCGCGCGGAGGTCGCCAGCTCCCGCACGATGCGGTACATCGCGGGCTGCTCCGCCTCCGACACGGGCCGGGCGTGCATGGAACGCAACGCCAGCTTTGCCGAATTGAAATAGGCGTAGCCGTTCATGCCGAGCGCCACGACCAGCGCCACGACCAGGCCCACTCGGCCGAACAAGGAGCCCACCAGAAGGACCAGGGCGCTCATCCCGCCCAGCAGCAGTGCGGTCTTGAGTCCGTTGACGTGCCCACCCACCGCGCTGTGCCCTCCGTACCTGTCGCCGCTCACCGCTCGTTCGCCTCCGGAACTTCCTGGGATCGCCTCGGACCTGCGGAATCGTTGCGCCGTTCCGATCGGGACCCACTGGGAGAACGCGTGGCGCGCGGGTGGAGTTCCGCCGCGGCGGAGTGCCCCGCACCACCCGAGAGGTCCAGACCGGTTCGACCGTTATGCAACGATGACCTGCATAGTTTGGATCATCCTGCACGGGATCGGGACGCCGAGATCGTTTCGGCCTAGCATGACCGCGCCACCGAATGAACGACTCTTCCGCACAGGGGGTGGGCGGGAGAGCGGAAAGGATCCAAGATGTTCGCCAAACTGCGCAGGCGCCGCGGGAACACGGGCGCCGCCCCACGTCCCGGCGCCGGGAACGCCGGCTACCTGCCGGAAACCCCCCTCGACGGCGGCGTGATCAGCTGCCAGGTGCACGACGAGATGGGCAAGCTGCTGCCGGGCGCCACGGTCACCATCACCGACCGGCTCAACCAGCAGATCGCCCAGGCCGACACGGACAGCTACGGCTCGTTCCTTGCAACGGTGCAGCCCGGTATGCACAAGATCTCGATCAACGCCGGCGGCTTCAAGCGAAAGAGCGCCCGCATCGAGGTCCGGGTCAACCAGCACACCTCGCTCGGCGGCGTGCGGCTCGAATCGGACAACTCGCTGGCGCTGCCGCAGCCCGGCACGTGGACCTTCGACCCCACGCACACCGAGATCCACTTCGTCGCGCAGCACGTCGGCATGTCGAAGATCCGCGGCCGGTTCAACTCCTTCGAGGGGCAGATCCAGGTCGGGCGCCGCTTCGAGGACTCCCGGATCGACGTCGTCATCGACGCCGACAGCATCGACACCGGGGTGAACATGCGGGACACCCACCTGCGGTCCGCGGACTTCCTCGACGTGGAGAACTACCCGAAGCTGTACTTCAGCAGCACCAAGTTCCACCAGGTCCGCGGCGACCGCTGGCTCATCGACGGCGCCTTCACGCTCCGCGGCACCAGCAGCAACGTGCAGCTCGACACCGCGTACCTCGGGCAGCGGACCTGGCAGGGGCCCGGGTTCGAGAGCGACCGGCGGGCCGCCTGCCGCGCCAGCACCACGCTGCGCCGCGAGGACTACGCGGTGAACTGGCAGGCCACCCTCGCCAAGGGCATCGCCGTCGTCGGTCCGACCATCGAGATCGAACTCGGCGTGCAGGCAGTGCTGGAACAGTGATCGATCCGCGCCGGCGGTTGCGGGGAACCGTCGGCGCCCCCGAACGCGCGGCCGGTCAGCCGTGCAGCTCCATCGTGCAGCACTTCGGCCCGCCACCCGATTTGCGCAGTTCCGAGATGTCCACGTGGATCGGCTCGTAACCGCGGGCCCGCAGCTTCGCGGCCAGCCCGGTCGCCTCCAGCGGCAGCACCACGTGCCGCCCGTCGGAGACCCCGTTCAACCCCAGGCACTCGGCGTCCGCGGCATCCGCGACGACCGCGTCCGGGAACAACCGCTCCAGCACCCGCCGCGAACCCGCCGAGAACGCCTCCGGGTAGTAGGCGATCTGCGGGTGCTCGCCCTGTTCCAGCACGAACAGCGCCGTGTCCAGGTGGTAGAAGCGGGCGTCGACCAGCCGCAACGACACCACCGGCACGCCCAGCGCCTCCTGCGCCTCCGCGTGCGCGTCCGGGTCAGTGCGGAAGCCGGTGCCCGCCAGCAGCAGGCCACCGGTCCACGCGAAGTCGCCCTCCGCCTCGTTGATCCGCGACGGCATCACGATCTCGCGGTAGCCGTTCGCGGCGAACCAGCGGCGGAAGTGCTCCGCCTCCGCGGCCCGCTGCTCCGCGCGGAACCGGGAACCCAGCACCCGGCCGCCGATGACGGTGCCGGAGTTCGCGGCGAACACCATGTCCGGCAGCCCCGGCTGCGCGGGCACCACCGACACCGCGTGCCCCAGCCGCTCGTAGGTCCGCTTCAGCTCCTCCCACTGGCGCAGCGCGAGCTCGACGTCCACCGGCCGGTCCGGATCCATCCACGGGTTGATCACGTACTCCACCGCGAAGTGCTCCGGCGGGCACATCACGTAGTCGCGCGGCGTCGGCGTGCGGGATCCGGTCCGGGTCTCGGCGCGCGGATCCACCAGGGCGGTCGTCATGATACGAAATCTAATCCCGCCCCCGACCACCTTCAACAACGCTCCATTGCGCGAAATACGGCAGTATGTTGCGCATGGATGCCTTGGATCAGCGAATCGTTTCGCAACTGGTGACGGACGCGCGCGCCAGCTACGCCGAGATCGGCGCCGTGGTGGGGCTGTCCGCGCCCGCGGTGAAGCGACGGGTCGACAAGCTGCTGGACCAGGGCGTGCTGCGCGGCTTCACCGCCGTCGTCGATCCCGAGGCGCTGGGCTGGGGAACCGAGGCGTTCGTCGAAGTGCACTGCCACGGGAACGTGCCCACGCACCGCATCCGCAGCGGACTCGAACCGCTGCCCGAAGTCGTCGCCGCCTACACGGTGTCCGGGCCCGCGGACGCGATCGTGCACCTGCGGGCCGCCGACATCCACCACCTGGAGACCGCGCTGGAACGGTTGCGCGGCGTCGAGTTCATCAGCCGGACCGTGTCCACCGTGGTGCTGTCCCGGTTGCTGGAGCGCCCGCCGCAACCGTGAAGCCGCCCCCGCGCGGTGGCGGGGGCGGCTGCGCGGCAGGTCAGCTGCCGGAGTTCCAGTGCTGGAAGCCCGCTTCCTCCGCGTCCGCCTCCGTCCGGAACCACACCTCGGCGACGACGCGGTCGTAGTGCGGCGAGTCCGGGGCGTGGTAGCGGCGGGAACCGAAGTCGCCCTTGATCATGTGGCCGTCCTGCTGCGACGGCTCCTGCGGCGCGGCCAGCGACTCGCGCCTGCGGTTCGCCTGCGCCTGCGGGTCGGCGTGCCAGGCGGCCTGCGGCTTGGCGGACCGCTGCATGCCGGGCCGCGGGCCCGCGCCCGGGGTGCGGCGTGGCAGCGGGGTCTGCTCGGACTCGGCGAGCACCGGGATGTCCAAGGCCGGCTCGGGCGCGGCCTGGTCGGTGAACTCGTGCGCCCGGCTCTCCACCAGCGCGCGCAGGTTCCCGGCGAAGCCGTGGTCGTCGCCGTGCTCCGGTCGGCCGGTCTCGGACCGGTCGCTCGCGGGCTGGTCGTGCGCGGAGCGGTCGTGCCCGGGCTGGTCGTGCCCCGGCTGGTCGTGCGAGGAGCGGTCGCGCCCGGAACGGTCGTGCGCGGGCTGGGACTGCTCGGAGCGGGCGGGCTCGGCCCACGCGGGTTCCGGCGCCGGTTCGGGCTCGCGCGGCACGTCCGCCGCGGGCCGCGGCGACTCCGCCAGGTCCGACAGGCCCAGCGCCGCGGACAGCTCGGCGGCGCCGGACAGCCCGGGCGGACCGGAGCGGTGCGGCGTCTCGGGCCGGGTGAAGATCTCGTTGCCGCCGGTCGACCGCGCCGGGCGGGCGATCTCCGACTCGTCGGGTGCGGCGTTCTTCTGGAACCAGGTGCTGGCCGATTCGACGGGCCGGTCCGCCACCGGGTCGGTGTTCGCGCCGCGCCCGAGGGCCTGGCCGATGTCCGCGGAGGTGGGCCGCTCGGCGTCCTCGACGTCGTCCTGGCCGGTCGGGATGGTCCACGGCGCGGACCGGCGGCTCGACTGGGCGTCGTCGGGGCGCTGGGTTCCGTCGTGCTGGGTTCCGTCGGCGTGCTGGGTTCCGTCGGCGTGCCGGCTCGCGTCGAGGCGCTGGGTCGCGTCCGGGCGCCCCGGCTCGGAGTGCTGGGCGGCCTCCTCGTCCTCGCGGACGCGGCTGGGCCACCAACCCCCGCTGGACCGGCCCGCGTACGGGCTGTCGTCCTTCCAGGCGCCGGGGTTCCGGACCGGGAGGGACGGGTCGCCGACGGCGCGGGCGGGCTCCTCGACGGGTTCGTGCGCGGTGGTCGCGGCGTCGTCCACCACCAGGTCGGCGACCTGGGAACCGCCGCGCACCGAGACCTCGGCCCGCGAGTCGGCGGGCTGTTCGGTGGCCGGTTCGGCCTCGGGCTGGGACGGCGCGGAAGGGGACGGCGCTGCGTGGGCCGACCCGGAGTGCGCGCCCGCGGAGCGGGTGACCGGCGTCGTGGGCCGCTCCGGCTCCGGCAGCCGCGCGGTGCGCGGCTCGTCGTCCTCGTCCGGCTCGGCGAGCTGCCCGGCGTCCTGCTCCCAACGCGGCTGCACCGCGGTGCGCTCCACGCTCAGCGGCGGCGAGGGCTGGTGGCTGCGCCAGATCTGCCGGTCGTGCCGCGCGTCCTGGTGCTCCACGTACTCGGTGAACTCGGAGGTCACCTTCCGCAGCCTGCGCCGCAACGGCAGCACGAACAGCAACCAGGTGATCACAGATCCGAGCAGGAACGCGGCGACACTCCACAACCACACCTGCGTAAACAGCCACACCACCGGCGACGCCCTCCCTCAAAGGCCACGTGGGGCACCGTGAGCGTGGACAGGCTACTCCGCGCACGCTCGGCCCCGTACCTCGGCGCAGGACTCCACCCGACCGAGACCAGAATCGGCCCCGACGGAGTGACTCACCTGCACCGAGCGTTCACTGTCCGACACCGCCGGGTGGTCCGAGCGGCCCGCGCGGACCGGCCCCGGCGACCGCGTCCAGCGATGTCAGCGGGTCCGGGCCACCACGTAGTGGACCAGCGCTTCCAGGGCGGTTCGCGCGGAGCAGTCCGGGAGCTCCGCCAGCACCGCGCGCGCCTCCTCCGCGTACTCGTCGAGCGTGGCGCGCGCCCGCCGCAGCCCGCTGGACTCGCGCAGCAGCTTCAACGCCTCCGCCACGTCCTCGTCCTCGTGCAGCGGTTCGCCCAGCAGTTCCAGCAGCCGCGGGTCGGTGTCCGCCGCATCCCGCGCGTAGATCATCGGCAGCGTCAGCACGCCCTCGCGCAGGTCGGTCCCGGGCGTCTTCCCGGAATCCGCCGCGGGCGAGGCGATGTCGATCACGTCGTCGGAGATCTGGAAGGCGATCCCGATGCTCTTGCCGAACGATTCCAGAGCCGCGACCTGCTCCGGAGTCGCTCCCGCCGCGGTGGCGCCGAACCGGCCGGAGGTCGCGATCAGCGAACCGGTCTTCTCGTAGATCACCTGGAGGTAGTGCTCCTCCAGGTCCTGCCCCTCGCCCGCGCCGATCGTCTCGCGCAGCTGCCCGGTGACCAGCGCCTCGAAGGTGGTGGCCATCCGCCGCACCGCGTCCGCGCCGAGGTCCGCGACCATCCGGGAGGCGTGCGCCATCAGGAAGTCGCCGGTGAGGATCGCGACCGAGTTGTCCCAGCGCACGTTCGCGCTGGCCGCGCCGCGGCGCATCGTGGCCTCGTCCATCACGTCGTCGTGGTACAGCGTCGCGAGGTGCACCATCTCCACCACCGCCGCCGAGGTGATCACCTCGTCCGGCGACGGGTCGGCGAAGTGCGCCGCCAGCAGCGCGAACAGCGGGCGGAACCGCTTACCGCCCGCGTCCACCAGGTGCAGCGAAGTACGGGTCGCGAAGTCGAACTCGCTGCGCACCGACTCGTGCAGCAGCGCTTCGACCCGGGCCATGCCCGCGGAGATCGACTCGGCCAGGGCCGGATCGTCGATGTCGAACCCGCTCGCAGCAGTACTGCCAGCCACGTTCCTGACCGGTTCACCAGATGGGCTGCTCACGTCACCGTCGCCTTCGCTCCCCCACCGAGTCGCCCTACGGGCGGGCACTCTACGACACGAAACCACCCACACCGGCCCAGTCCAGGGCCACCGTGGGCAGCACGCCCAGCAACAGCGTCACGACCACGCCCAACGTGATCGCCGCGGTTGTGAACGCACCCGGCACGCTGACGGTGGGCCCGTCGGCGGCCGGCTCGCTGAAGTACATCAGCACGATGACACGAAGGTAGAAGAACGCCGCAACCGCACTGGCCACCAGGGCCACCACCACCAGCGGGGCCATCCCGTCCGACAGCGCGGCCTCGAAGACCACGAACTTTCCGATGAAACCGCTCGTCAGCGGGATACCGGCGAGGGCGAACAGCAGGAACGTGAACACCGCCGCGAGCACCGGTGAACGCTTCGCCAACCCGGCCCAGTCGGAAAGGTGAGTAGCCTCACCCTCCGCGGTGCGCACGAGGCTGATCACACCGAACACGGCGATCGTGGTGAACCCGTAGGCCAGCAGGTAGAACATCGTGCCCGACAGGCCACGTTCGGTGAGCGAGATCGACCCGATGAGCAGGAACCCGGCGTGCGCGATGGACGAGTAGGCGATCATCCGCTTGATGTCGTTCTGGGTGAGCCCGAGGACCACGCCGATCACCATGGACACGATCGCGACGGCCCACATGACGCCGCGCCACTCCCAGCTGGAGGCCTGCAGCGCGACCTGCAGCACCCGGAGGATCGCGCCGAACGCGGCGACCTTGGTGCAGGCGGCCATGAATCCGGTGACCGCGGTCGGGGCGCCCTGGTAGACGTCCGGCGTCCAGGTGTGGAACGGGCCGACGGAGGCCTTGAACAGCAGGCCGATGACGAGCAGCCCGATCCCGGCGAACAGCAGCGTCTCGGAGCGGTCGCTGGTCGAGGTGGCCGCGGCGATGTCGGCGAGCCGCACCGAACCGGCGTAGCCGTAGAGCAGCGCCAGCCCGTACAGGAAGAACGCGGAGGCGAACGCACCGAGCAGGAAGTACTTCACCGCCGCTTCCTGCGAGAGCAGCCTGCGGCGCTTCGCGAGCCCGCACATCAGGTACAGCGGCAGGCTCAGCACTTCCAGCGCGATGAACATCGTGAGCAGGTCGTTGGCCGCGCAGAACACCATCATCCCGCCGAGCGAGAACAGGGCGAGCGGGAAGACCTCGGTGCGCATCCCGGCGCCCCCGCCGCGGTTCCCGTGGTCCTGCTCGGCTTCGGCGGCGGACTCGGCGACGAACGCGCCGCCGGGTTCCACCGAGCGGTCCGCGATGAGCAGGATCGCCGCGATGCCGAGGCCGAGCAGCGTTCCCCACAGGAACAGCGTGGGCGCGTCCACGGCCAGCGCGTCGGACAGGGTGGTGACGCCGGTGCCGCCGGAGCGGGCGTGCAGCCCGAGGGCGATCCCGGCGACGACGAGCGCCAGCAGGCTCAGCGCGACCTGGGCGGTCCAGCGGGACCGGCGGGGCACGAAGGCCTCGACGAGCACGCTGATGCAGGCGGCGCCGAGCACGACGAGCACCGGCGTGATGGCGGCGTAGTCGATCGGTGGGATCGGAATCTGCTGCGCGTGGACCGCGACCTGAGTGGCACCCACTGTTCAGTTCCCTCCTTGCGAGGTCACGGGGTCGGTGACGCCGACCTCGCTCATGGTCGCCCCGACCGACGGGGTGATCACGTCCAGCACCGGTTTCGGGTACACGCCGAGCGCGAGCACCAGCACGATCAGCGGGGTCAGCACGGCGATCTCCCGCGGCCGCAGGTCGAGCACCCGGGCTCGGTGCGCGCCGGGCCGGTTCGGGTCCGCGACGGCGCCGGGGCCGCCCGCGGTGCCGACGAGCGCGTCGCCGCGCACCGGGCCCTGCATGATCCGCTGGTAGAGCCGCAGCACGTAGACGGCGGCGAGCACCATCCCGATGGTGGCGAGCACCGTGTAGACGGGCTGCGTCGGGAAGGCGCCCAGCAGCACCAGGAACTCGCTGATGAACGAGTTGGTGCCGGGCAGCGACAGGGTGCTGAGCCCGGCGATGAGCAGGGTGCCCGCCAGCAGCGGCGTGATCTTGGCCATCCCGCCGTAGTCGGCGATCCGGGTGGACCCGCCGCGCGCGATGATCATGCCGATGACCAGGATGAGCAGCCCGGTCGCCAGGCTGTGGTTGAGCATGTAGGACACGGCCCCGACCTGCGCCTGCGAGGTGTAGGCGAAGATCCCGAGCGCGATGAACCCGAAGTGCGCGATGGACACGTAGGCGATGAACCGCTTCAGGTCGGTCTGCCCGAACGCCTGCAGCGAGCCGTAGAGCACGCCGAGCACCGCCAGCACGAGCACCAGCGGCGCCAGCAGCTGGGAGGCGTCCGGGGTGAGCGGCAGGCTGTAGCGCAGGAAGCCGAAGGTGCCGACCTTGTCCAGCACGCCGACGACGATCACGGCGACGCCGATCGGCGCCTGCTCGGCGGCGTCCGGCAGCCAGGTGTGCAGCGGCACCAGCGGCGCCTTGATCGCGAAGGCGGTGAAGAAGCCCAGGAAGATCCACACCTGCACGGCGATCGGCGCGTCGGCGAGGATCGGCACCAGCCGCGCCCAGTCGAAGGTGCCTTCGCCGGTGGTCCGCAGCGCGTAGGCGTAGGCCCCGATCGCGGCGGCCAGCATGATCAGGCCGCCGAGGAACGAGTACAGGAAGAACTTCACCGCCGCGTACTTGCCGCGCTCACCGCCGTAGCCGCCGATGAGGAAGTACATCGGGATCAGCATGATCTCGAACAGCACGTAGAACAGGAACACGTCGGTCGCCGCGAACACGGCCACCGTCAGCGCCTGCTCCACCAGCAGCAGCGAGAAGAACCCGCCGTGGCTGCGCCCTTCGGGCAGCCGTTCGCCCCAGCTGAAGCCGAGCACCAGCGGCATCAGCAGCGCGATCACGGCGATCATGACGAGCGCGATGCCGTCGACGGCGAAGGACACCCGGATGTCGAACGCCGGGATCCACTCGACGGAGCTGGCCAGTTGCAGCCGCGGCCCGGCCGGGTCGTAGGCGGCCCAGGCGGCGATCGCGACGGCGAACTCGGCGAGCGACACGGCGAGCGCGGTCCACTTCGCCACCGGCGCGTTGCGGCGCAGCAGCCCGACGGCGACGGCGCCCGCCAGCGGCAGCAGGACGAGCACGAGGAGCAGGGTCATCGGATCTCCTCTTCCCCCGGGAGGTTCGGCTGGATTCGGGTGCGGTCGGTCATGGCGTGCCCACCACCAGCAGCGCCCCGATCAGCAGCACGCCGCCGCAGAGCATGGACAGCGCGTAGGAGCGCACGAACCCGTTCTGCCTGCGCCGCGCCCAGCCGGAGCCGAGCTGGAGCGCGCCGGCGAGCCCGGTGACGGCGCCGTCGACGGCGGCGCGGTCGAAGGCGACCAGGCCGCGGGTGAGCCCGGCGGTCGGCCGGACGGCGACGGCGTCGTTGAGCGCGTTGCCGCCGAGGTCGGCGCGGGCGGCCCGCACCACCGGCGAGACCCGCTCGGGCCGGGTGACCGGCACGGGTTTGCGGCCGACGAGCAGCCAGGCGGTGAGGGCGCCGAGCGCGGAGAGCACCACGGTCAGCACCGGGATCACCGAGTGCGGCAGCGCCCCGCCGTGCGATTCCTCCAGCGCCCCGAGCGAGGGAGCGAGGAAGGTGACCAGCCGGTCGCCGGAGGCGAGGAACATACCCGCCCCGACCGAGCCGACGGCCAGCACGATCATCGGCCCGGTCATGATCGCCGGGGATTCGTGCGGGTGGTAGTCCTGCCCGTCCGCGGTCTTCAGGTCCTGCCAGCGCTTCTCGCCGAAGAAGGTCATCAGCACCAGCCGGGTCATGTAGAACGCGGTGAGCGCGGCGCCGAGCAGCGCGGCCCCGCCGAACACCCAGCCGCGCCAGCCGTCCTGGCCGAACGCGGCCTCGATGATCGCGTCCTTCGAGTAGTAGCCAGACAGGAACGGGAACCCGATCAGCGCCAGGTAGCCGAGCGCGAAGGTGGCGAAGGTGATCGGCAGGTGCTTGGCGAGCCCGCCGAACCGGCGCATGTTCACCTCGTCGCGCATCGCGTGCATCACCGACCCGGCGCCGAGGAACAGCCCGGCCTTGAAGAACCCGTGGGTGAGCAGGTGCATGATGCCGAGCGCGTACCCGGCGGGCCCGAGCCCGACGGCGAGGATCATGTAGCCGATCTGGCTCACCGTCGAGTAGGCCAGCACCTTCTTGATGTCGTCGTAGGCGCAGCCGATGACGCAGCCGACCAGCAGCGTCACCGCACCGATGATGGTGACGACGAGCCTGCCGTCCGGGGACAGCGTGTACAGCGGGTTGGAGCGGGCGATCAGGTAGACGCCCGCGGTGACCATGGTCGCCGCGTGGATCAGCGCGGACACCGGGGTGGGGCCTTCCATCGCGTCCGGCAGCCACGCCTGCAGCGGGACCTGGCCGGACTTGCCGCAGGCGCCGAGGAGCAGCAGCAGCGTGATCGCCAGCAGCACGCCGGGGCTCAGCTCGCCCGCGCGGGCGAAGACCTCGGTGTACTGGGTGGTGCCGAGCTTCGCGAACAGCAGGAAGATCGCGAGGGCGAGCCCGACGTCGCCGACCCGGTTCATCACGAACGCCTTGGTCGCGGCCGCGGCCGCCGAGGGCCGCTGCTGCCAGAACCCGATCAGCAGGTAGGACGCCAGGCCGACGCCCTCCCAGCCGAGGTACAGCGTCACGAAGCTGTTGCCCAGCACCAGCACCAGCATCGCGGCGACGAACAGGTTCAGGTAGGCGAAGAAGCGCCGCCGCTCGGTGTTGTCCCGCCCGGTGCGGCCTTCCTGGTCGTGCGCCATGTAGCCGATCGAGTAGAGGTGGATCAGCGCGCCCACCCCGGTGATCAGCAGCACGAACACCATCGACAGCGGGTCCAGCCGGAGCCCGAAGTCGACCTGCAGCGCCTCGACCGGGATCCAGGAGAACACGTGCAGCTCGCGCACCGGTTGCGCGTCGCCCGCGATGCTCGTGAACAGCGCCACCCCGTAGGCGAACGCCGCGATCACGGTGGCGCTGCCCAGCAGGTGTCCCCACCCGTCGGCGCGGCGGCCCGCGATCAGCAGCACGGCGGCGCCGAGCAGCGGCAGCGCGATGAGGAGCCAGGCGCCGCCCTGCACGGGGCCTTGCGCGGCCTGCACGGCGAGGAGATCGGGACCGCTGGCCGGGAACGTCGTCGTCACGCCAGGCTCTCCCTACTGTGAGTGCGAACGGGGGTTCGGGTGCGCGGCGCACCGGCCGCGGGGGCGGGCATGGCGCTAGTACTTGAGGAGGTTGGCGTCGTCGACCGAGGCCGAGCGGCGGGTCCGGAAGATCGACATGATGATCGCGAGGCCGACCACGACCTCGGCGGCGGCGACGACCATCACGAAGAACGCCATCACCTGCCCGTGCACCGAGCCTTCGATGCGGGCGAAGGTGACCAGCGTCAGGTTCACCGCGTTGAGCATCAGCTCGACGCACATGAACACGACGATGGCGTTGCGCCGCACCAGCACGCCGACGGCGCCGATGCTGAACAGCAGCGCGGACAGCAGCAGGT
This sequence comes from Saccharopolyspora sp. NPDC047091, assembly GCF_040643635.1. Lineage (NCBI taxonomy): Bacteria > Bacillati > Actinomycetota > Actinomycetes > Pseudonocardiales > Pseudonocardiaceae > Saccharopolyspora > Saccharopolyspora sp. NPDC047091. The sequence goes on along the minus strand of NZ_JBEYUS010000001.1, from coordinate 131,530 downwards.
AGTAGGTCGGGGTCATCTCCGCACCTCCTCGGGGGACGCGTGCCCGGTGCCGGAGCGGCCGTTCTCGCCGTGGTCGTCCCGGGCTTCCGGCACCGGGGCGTCGAGGTCGGGTGCCGGGTCCTCGGGGTCGCGGGGGTGGTCGGTGAGCGCGTGCGGATCGGGGTCGGCGCCCTTGCCCGCGATGGCGTCGCGGTCGGCGGTGAGCCGTTCCACCGGCAGGTTGTCGAGGATCTCGGACAGCGATTCGGGCGCCACCGTGCCGTCCGGCAGCAGCGCGGGGGTCGCCACCGAGTTCGCGGTGGCGAACACGCCGGGCCCGGGCAGCGGGGAGGAGCGGTCGCCGCGCAGCCGTGCTTCGACGCGTTCCCGCTGGCTGATCCGCGCGGCCCGGCCCTTGCCGCCGTAGGCGAGGACCATCGCGCCCAGCGCGGCGGTGATCAGCAGCGCCGAGGTCAGCTCGAACGGGAACAGGTAGTCGGTGAAGATCAGCGCGCCGAGCCCGCCCGCACCGCCGCCGCGCGCGGACCACGGGTCCAGCGGAGCGGCGACCGGCACGTCGGTGAGCGCCCTGGCCAGCCCGGTCACCAGCAGCAGCGCGAACGCGACCCCGGCGACGGCGGCCCACAGCCGCTGCCCGCGCAGCACCTCCACCACCGAGTCGGAGGAGTCGCGGCCTACCATCATCAGCACGAACAGGAACAGCATCATGATCGCGCCGGTGTAGACGATGATCTGGGTGAAGCCGAGGAAGGGCGCGCTCTGCGCCATGTACAGCACGCCGAGGCTCAGCATGGTCAGCACCAGGAACAGCGCGGAGTGCACCGCGTTGCGCGCGAACACCATGCCCAGCGCGCCGACCAGGGCCAGCGGCCCGAGAATCCAGAACGCCGCGGTCTCCCCGGCACCGACCACGTCCGCGGCCTGCTGCTGGGCGAGCACCGCCGTTGCCGTGAGCATCACCGCCGCGCCTCCTCGTGCCCGGTCTCCACGGTTTCGCCTTCGGGCACGCCGCTGCGCCGCGCGAGCTCGGGGCCGCGCACGTAGTAGTCCTGCTCGTCCTCGCCGAGCCGCATCGGGTGCGGCGGCTGCTCCATGCCGGGCAGCAGCGGGGCCAGCAGGTCCTCCTTGGTGTAGATGAGGTGCTGCCGGTCGTCGTCGGCGGTCTCGTACTCGTTCGTCATGGTCAGCGACCGGGTCGGGCACGCTTCGATGCACAGCCCGCAGCCGATGCAGCGCAGGTAGTTGATCTGGTAGTCGGCGCCGTAGCGCTCGCCCGGCGAGTAGCGCTCGTCCTCGGTGTTGTCCCCGCCCTCGACGAAGATCGCGTCGGCGGGGCAGGCCCAGGCGCACAGCTCGCAGCCCACGCACTTCTCCAGCCCGTCCGGGTGCCGGTTGAGCTGGTGGCGGCCGTGGAACCGGGGTGCGGTGACCTTCTTGACCTCGGGGTACTCCTCGGTGACGACCTTCTTGAACATCGTCGAGAAGGTGACGCCGAAACCTTTCAGCGGATCAAACACGGCCCGCTCCCTCCTTCGAGGCGTCGTCGGCCCCGGACGGCGGCACCGGGGTGCGCCGCGGTGGGGTCGGGGGCACTTGCAGGTCCAGCGGCGGGACGGGGAACCCGCTGCCCGCCATGGGTGCTTCCGGCTCTTCCGGTTCGGGCCGCTTGCGGTCCGGGACGAGGAAAGCCGCGGCGATGAGCACCGCCAGCACCACGCCGCCGATGACCAGGAAGGTCGTCGAGCCGACGGCCTGCTCGTTGCGGACGGCGCGGATCACGGTGACCACGACGATCCACACCAGGCTCAGCGGGACGAGGACCTTCCAGCCGAGGTTCATGAACTGGTCGTAGCGCAGCCGCGGCAGCGTGGCGCGCAGCCACACGAAGACGAACAGGAACGCCACGGTCTTGCCGAGGAACCACAGCACCGGCCACCAGCCCGTGTTGAGCACCCCGCCGCCGATCAGGCTCAGCGGCCACGGCGCGTGCCAGCCGCCGAGGAACAGCGTGGTGGCGAGGGCGGAGACGGTGACCATGTTGATGTACTCGGCGAGGAAGAACAGCGCGAACTTCAGCGAGGAGTACTCGGTGTGGAAGCCGCCGACGAGCTCGGATTCGGCTTCCGGCAGGTCGAACGGGGCGCGGTTGGTCTCGCCGACCATCGCGACCACGTACACCAGGAAGCTGAACGGCAGCACCAGCGCGAACCAGCCGCTGGTCTGCGCTTCGACGATGCCCGCGGTGGACAGCGTGCCCGCGTACATGATCACGGCGACGAACGAGAGGCCCATCGCGATCTCGTAGGAGATGACCTGCGCGGCGGACCGCAGCGAACCCAGCAGCGGGTACGGCGATCCGGAGGACCAGCCGGCGAGCACGATGCCGTAGACGCCGATGGACGCGCTGGCCAGCACCACCAGCAGCCCCACCGGCAGTTCGACCAGCTGCAGCGCGGTGGGCTCGCCGAAGACCGTGACCTCCGGCCCGATCGGGATCACCGAGAACGACACCAGCGCGGGCGTCGCGGAGATCACCGGGGCGAGGAAGTACACCCACTTGTCGGCGAGGACCGGCCGGATGTCCTCCTTGAACGCGAGCTTCAGCCCGTCGGCGAGCGATTGCAGGATGCCGAACGGTCCGGCGCGGTTCGGGCCGGGGCGGTGCTGCATGCGGCCGATGACGCGGCGCTCGGCCCAGATCGTCAACAGCGTCATCAGCACCAGGAACGCGAAGATGACCACGACCTTGATCAGGATCAGCCAGATCGGGTCGTCGGCGAGCAGTTCCGCGGTGCGCGTCATGACCGGCTCCTCTCGGTGCCGCCGAAGCCGAGCCCGGTGCCGCCGTGGCCGTTCGTGCCGTGCCCGTTGCTGCTGCGCGTCCCGTTCCCGTTGGTGCCGTGGCCGTTCGCGATCGGGCCCGCCGGGGCGAGCGCGACCGGTGCGCCGTGCCCGACGCCGAGGAGCCGGTTCACCTTCGACGGCCCGGAGTCCATCGGCAGCCACACCACGTCGTCCGGCATGTCGGTGAACCGCGCTTCGAGGGTGATCGACCCGCGGTCGCCGCGGACCTCGACCTGCTGGTGCTCCAGCAGCCCGAGGCGCCGGGCGGTGCCGGGCGACAGCATCGCCACGGTGTCCCGCCGGGTGCCCGCGAGGTTCGGTTCGTCGTCCTGCAGCGAGCCGTCGTCCAGCAGCCGCCGCCAGGTGGCCAGCAGCGCGCGGCCCGGTCCGGGTGGCGCGGCGGGCCGCACCTGCTCGTCCGGCGCCGGGGGCCGGGCGTGGCCGCCGGTGCCGATCCGGTCCAGTTCGGCGCGGACCGCGGCGGGGCTCTGGGTGAACAGGTCGGCGTCCATCTCCACCGCGAGGGTGTCCAGCACCCGGCAGTCCGGCAGCGCGCCGGTTCCTTCGATGGTGGTGCGGAATTCGCGGCGGCGGCCTTCCCAGTTCAGGTAGGTGCCGGACTTCTCCGCGCTCGGCGCGATGGGCAGCACCACGTCGGCGCGTTCGGTGACGGCGCTGGGCCGCAGTTCGAGGCTCACCACGAAATCCGCGCGGTCCAGGGCCTGCCGGGCCAGTTCCGGGTCGGGCAGGTCGTCCGGGTCGACGCCGCCGACGAGCAGGCCGGCGAGGTCGCCGCGGGCGGCGGCGCGCAGGATGCCGTCGGCGTCCCGCCCGGGAGTGCCGGGCAGGCTGTCGGCGTCCACGCCCCAGGTCTGGGCGACTTCGGCGCAGGCGGTGAGGTCGCCGACGGCGCGGCCGCCGGGCAGCAGCGTGGGCAGCGCGCCCGCTTCGACGGCACCGCGTTCGCCCGCGCGGCGCGGGATCCACGCGATCCGGGCGCCGGTGCGGGCCGCGGTCCGGGTGACCTCGGAGAGCAGGCCCGGCAGCTGTGCGGCCCGCTCGCCGACGACGAGCACCGCTCCCCCCGCCCGCAGCGCTTCGTCCACTTCGGACGGGAGTTCGGCCAGCGCGGCGGCCTCCCCGCCGGGCGGGCAGGGCAGCAGCGCGCCGGTGCGCACCGGGCCGCCGCTGCTCATGATCCGGGTCGTCTTCTCCACGCCCGGCGAGTTCCACTGCCCGAGGTGGAAGACCTTCGTGCTCCCCTTGCGGGCCGCCTTGCGCAGCCGCAGGAACACGCTCGGCGACTCCTCCTCCGGTTCGAAGGCGACGCACAGCACGGCGGGCGCGGCCTCCAGGTCGGCGAAGGTCACCGCGCCCGCACCCGGTCCGGTGCCGACGACGGTGGACTCCAGGAACGCGAGCTCCTCGTCCGAGTGCGCCCTGGCGCGGGCGTCGACGTCGTTGGTGCGCAACGCGATCCGCGCGAACTTCGCGTACGCGTAGGCGTCTTCCTCGGTCAACCGGCCGCCGGGCAGCACCCCGACGCCGCGGTCGTCGCGCGCCCGCAGCAGGCCGTCGGCGGCGACGCGCAGCGCCTCGGTCCAGGACGCGGTCCGCAGCTCACCGCCCTCCCGCACCATCGGCCGCAGGAAGCGGTCCGCGGCGGTGGCGTAGCGGAACGCGAACCGGCCCTTGTCGCAGAGCCACTCCTCGTTGACCTCCGGGTCGTCCCCGGCGAGCCGCCGCATCACCTTGCCGCGCCGCCAGTCGGTGCGCGTCGCGCAGCCCGACGAGCAGTGCTCGCACACGCCCGGCGTGGACACCAGGTCGAACGGCCGGGAGCGGAACCGGTAGGCGGCGCTGGTCAGCGCGCCCACCGGGCAGATCTGGATGGTGTTGCCGGAGAAGTACGACTGGAACGGCTGCTGCTCGGCGATGCCGATCTGCTGCACCGCCCCGCGCTCCAGCAGTTCGATGAACGGGTCGCCCGCGATCTGCTTGGAGAACCGGGTGCAGCGCTGGCACAGCACGCAGCGCTCCCGGTCCAGCAGCACCTGGGTGGAGATCGGCACCGGCTTCGCGAAGGTCCGCTTGGTGTCGTGGAACCGGGATTCGGCGCGGCCGTGCTTGAGCGCCTGGTTCTGCAGCGGGCACTCGCCGCCCTTGTCGCAGATCGGGCAGTCCAGCGGGTGGTTGATCAGCAGCAGCTCCATCACGCCCTGCTGCGCCTTGTCGGCGACCGGCGAGGTCTGCTGCGTCTTCACCACCATGCCGTCGGCGACGGTCATCGTGCAGGAGGCCTGCGGCTTGGGCATCGCCCGGCCGTTCATCTCCACTTCCACCAGGCACTGCCTGCACGCGCCCGCCGGGTCGAGCAGCGGGTGGTCGCAGAACCGGGGGATGACGATGCCCATCCGCTCCGCGGTGCGGATCAGCAGCTCGCCCTTGGGGGCGTCGACTTCGACGCCGTCGATCGTCAGCCGGACGTGCCCCTCGGGGACCGGCTTGGTCTCACGCTCGGATGCCACCGTCATCGGGCCGCTCCTGCCAGTGCGGGCTCGCCCGGCTCCGCGCCGGGCCGGTTCTGCTGACACAGCGCGAGGAATTCCTCGCGGAAGTACTTGATGCCGCTGGTGATGGGACTGACCGCGCCGTCACCGAGGGCGCAGAAGGAGCGGCCGAAGATGTTGTCGCAGACGTCGAGCAGGGTGTCGATGTCCTCTTCGGTGCCGTGCCCCTCGACCATCCGCTCCAGGACCTGGGCGAGCCAGAAGGTGCCCTCCCGGCAGGGGGTGCACTTGCCGCAGGACTCGTGCTCGTAGAACTGCGTCCACTTCATCACCGCCCACGGCACGGACACGGTCTCGTTGAACACCATCAGCGCCGTGGTGCCCAGCATCGAGCCCGCTTCGGCGGCGCCCTCGAAGTCCAGCGGCACGTCCAGGTGCTCGGCGGTGAACAGCGGCGTCGACGAGCCGCCGGGGGTCCAGAACTTGAGCGGGATCCCGTCCTTCATGCCGCCCGCGAGCTCCAGCAGCTGCCGCAGCGTGGTGCCCAGCGGCGCCTCGTACTGGCCGGGGTTCGTGACGTGCCCGGACAGCGAGTAGATCTTCGGGCCGGGCGACTTCTCCCGCCCCATGCTGCGGAACCAGTCGGAGCCGCCGTTGACGATGAACGGCACCGAGGCGATGGTCTCCACGTTGTTCACCGTGGTCGGGCACGCGTAGAGCCCGGCGGCGGCGGGGAACGGCGGCTTCAGCCGCGGCTGCCCGCGCTTGCCCTCCAGCGAGTCGAGCAGCGCCGTCTCCTCGCCGCAGATGTAGGCGCCCGCCCCGGCGTGCACCACGACGTCGCAGTCGAATCCGGACCCGAGGATGTCCTCGCCGAGGTACCCGGCCGCGTAGGCCTCCTGCACCGCGTTGTTCAGCCGCCGGATGCAGTGCAGCGCCTCACCGCGCACGTAGATCGCCGAGAAGTGCGAGCGCATCGCGTAGCAGGCGATGATCACGCCCTCCACCAGCGAGTGCGGGTCGGCCATCATCAGCGGGATGTCCTTGCAGGTGCCCGGTTCGCCCTCGTCGGCGTTGACCACGAGGTAGTGCGGCTTCACCGGTTCCTTCGGCATGAAGCTCCACTTCACGCCGGCCGGGAACCCGGCGCCGCCGCGACCGCGCAGGCCCGCGGACTTCACCAGCTCGACCAGTTCGTCGGGCGTGGCGCGCAACGCCTTGCGCAGCGCGGTGTAGCCCTCCAGCTGCTCGTAGGTGCGGATGCTCCAGGAGTTCGGCGACAGCCACCGCTTGGTGAGCACCGGGGTGAGCTCGTCGGGCTTAGGGGAGTTCGCGTCGGTCATGTCCACTCACTCCTTCTCCGGCAGCGGCGGGATCTGCGCGTCGTCCGGCATCGGGGGCGCGGTCCAGCCGCGCTGCTGCGCCAGGTGCGCGCCGCGGACCGTCTCGGCGGCGGCCGAGGGGCCGTCCACGGTGTCCTCCAGCCGGGCGCCGGGCCGGTCGAAGAACCCGGCGAGCTGGCGTTCGGTGCGGCGGAAGTCGGTGAGCGGGGCGCCGCGCGTCGGATCGGGCTTCTCCCCGCGCTGCAGGGACTTCACCAGTTCCAGCGCCGCTTCGGGGCTCTGCTTGTCGTAGTACTCGTAGTCGACCTGCAGCACCGGGGCGTGGTCGCAGGCGGCGAGGCACTCGGCGTGCTCCAGCGTCAGCGAGCCCGGTTCGCCCGGCGTCCCGGAGGTCTCGTCGTGCCCGACGCCCAGGTGCTCGGACACCTTCCGGTAGATCTCGTCCCCGCCCAGCGCCGCGCACAGCGTGTTGGTGCACACGCTGACCAGGTGCTCGCCGCACGGCTTGCGCTTGTACATCGTGTAGAAGGTGGCGACCGCGCTGACCTCGGCGGCGGACAGCGCGAGCTGCTCGGCGCAGAACTCGATGCCCTCGGTGCCGACGTGGCCCTGCTCGGACTGCACGAGGTGCAGCATCGGCAGCAGCGCCGACCGCGCCTCCGGGTAGCGCTCGATGATGCGCTTCGCGTCGGCGCGCACGTCCTCGCCGAACACCGGCGCGCCCGGTGGGCTCAGCACGTGCTCGGTGGTGGTGAAATCGAACTGCTCGGTCATCGGTCCACCCCGCCCATCACCGGGTCGATCGAGGCCACTGCCGCGATCACGTCCGCGACCAGGCCGCCCTCGGCCATCGCCGGGAACGCCTGGAGGTTCACGAAGCTCGGTTCCCGCACGTGCACCCGCATCGGCCGGGTGCCGCCGTCGGAGACCAAGTGGTAGCCCAGCTCGCCGCGCGGCGACTCCACCGGCGAGTACACCTGGCCCGGGGGCACGTCGAAGCCCTCGGTGACCAGCTTGAAGTGGTGGATCAGCGATTCCATCGACTGGCCCATGATCTTGCGGACGTGCTCCAGCGAGTTGCCCATGCCGTCCGGCCCGATGCTCAGCTTCGCCGGCCAGGCGATCTTCGGGTCGTCCACCATCACCGGGCCGGGCTCGAACGCGTCCAGGCACTGCCGGATGATCTTCAGCGACTGGTGGATCTCCTCCAGCCGCAGCAGGAACCGCGCGTAGCAGTCCGCGTCGGTGCTCGTCGGCACCTCGAACTCGAAGTTCTCGTAACCGCAGTACGGCTCGATCTTCCGCAGGTCCCACGCGATGCCCGCCGAGCGCAGCAGCGGACCCGTCACGCCCAGCTGCAGGCAGCCGTCCAGCGGCAGGTAGCCGACGTCCTTGAGCCGCTGCTTCCAGATCGGCTGGCCGGAGAACAGCTTCGCGTAGTCCGGCAGCCGCTTGTCCATGACCTTGATGAACTCCAGCACCTTCTCCCGGTAGTTCTCCGGGAGGTCCTGGGCCACCCCGCCCGGCCGGACGAACGCGTGGTTCATCCGCAGCCCGGTGAGGAACTCCAGCAGGTGCAGCACTTCCTCGCGGTCGCGGAACCCGAAGGTCATGCCGGTGGTGGAGCCCAGCTCCATCGCGCCGGTCGCCATGAACACCAGGTGCGAGGAGATCCGGTTCAGCTCCATCAGCATGATCCGGAAGGTCTGCGCCCGCGTCGGCGCCTCGACCCCGAGCAGCTTCTCCACGCCCAGGCAGTACGCCGTCTCGTTGTACAGCGGCGCCAGGTAGTCCATCCGCGTCACGAAGGTGACGCCCTGGGTCCAGGTGCGGTACTCGGTGTTCTTCTCGATCCCGGTGTGCAGGTAGCCGATCACCGAGCGGGCCTGGGTGACGGTCTCGCCCTCGAGTTCCAGCACCAGCCGCAGCACCCCGTGCGTGGACGGGTGCTGCGGGCCGAGGTTGATGACGACGCGCTCGGAATCGGCCGCCTCGTCGATGAACTCGTCCCAGTCGCCGCCGGTGACGGTGTAGACGCGGCCTTCCGTCGTCTCGCGCGACGCCGCGTGCCTGCCGGGGTCCGTGGTGGGATCGGTCAGTGGTTCGGTGGTCATGTTCAGCACCTCTCCGCGTGCTGCCTGCCGGGGCCGTGCGCTGCGCGGGACCTCATGAGTAGGCCCGCCGCTGGTCGGGCGGCGGTATCTCGGCGCCCTTGTACTCGACCGGGATGCCGCCGAGCGGGTAGTCCTTGCGCTGCGGGTGCCCGTCCCAGTCGTCCGGCATCAAGATCCGGGTGAGCGCGGGGTGCCCGTCGTAGACGAGGCCGAACATGTCCCATGCCTCGCGCTCCTGGAAGTCCGCCGTCGGGTACACGGACACGACCGACGGCAGGTGCGGGTCGTCGACGTCGACGGCCACCTCCAGCCGGATGCGGCGGCGGTAGGTCATCGACGTCAGGTGGTAGACCGAGTGCAGCCGCTGCGGCACCTCCGGCCCGTAGTCCACACCGGACACCGAGCTGCACAGCTCGAAGCGCAGCGCCGGATCGTCGCGCAGCGCGGAGCAGGTGGCCACCAGGTGCTCGCGGTCCACGTAGAAGGTGATCTCCCCGCGGTCCACGGTCACCTGCTGCACCGCCGCGTCGACGCCCTTGTCGCGCAACGACTCCAGCAGCGCGTCCGCCACCTCGTCGAACCACCCGCCGAACGGTCGCTCGGCGGGAGCAGGCAGGTGCGCGGGCAGCCGCAGCCCGCCGTAGCCGGAGGTGTCGCCGCTGCCGCGCACGCCGAACATGCCCTGCCGCTCGCGCCCCGCGACGATCGGTTCCCGCGGTTCGGCGATCGCGCCCGCACCGGACCGGGCCGGTTCGAGGCCCTCGCCGGGCCGGTCCGCGCTCGAACCGCCTTCGCCGGGGTCCGGGGTGGTCTGCTTCGAGTCGGTCATGCCGCTCACCTGCCCGCGCCGAGTTGCCGCTGCGTCTGCTCCCGCTGCGCGTCGGTCTCGACGGCGAGCGGGCCTTCCGCGCCCATCTCCTGGCGCTGCGCCAGCTGCTGCCGCTCGGCGCGCTTGCGCTGCGAGCGGTTCTTCGGCGCGTAGCGCTCGGAGGAGGCGATGAGTTCGGTGCGAGCCCCGCTCTCGGCGCGCACCGCGGCGCGCGTGGCGTTGATCGGCTCGTCCATGATCTTGGCGTGCAGCTTGAGGATCGCGTCGAGCAGCATCTCCGGCCGCGGCGGGCAGCCCGGCAGGTACATGTCCACCGGCACCACGTGGTCCACGCCCTGCACCACGGCGTAGTTGTTGAACATGCCGCCGGTGGAGGCGCACACGCCCATCGCCAGCACCCAGCGCGGCTCCGGCATCTGGTCGTAGATCTGCCGCAGCACCGGGGCCATCTTGTTGGTCACCCGACCGGCGACGATCATCAGATCGGCCTGCCGCGGGGTGGCGGAGAAGCGCTCCATGCCGAACCGGGCGATGTCGTAGCGGGAACCGCCGACCGTCATCATCTCGATCGCGCAGCAGGCCAACCCGAAGGTCGCCGGCCACATCGAGGTCTTCCGGGTCCAGTTGACGAGCTTCTCCACGTTGGCCAACAGGATGCCGTTGGGCAGCTGCTCTTCGAGGCCCATCTCGGCACTCCTTCCGCTGTCGCCATTGAGAACGGTCAGTGCTCGCTCAGGCCCGCCCGGGCCCGGGCGCTAGTTCCAGTCGAGGCCCCCGCGCCGCCACACGTAGGCGTAGGCGAAGCCGACGGTCGCGATGAACAGCACGACCTCGGCGACCCCGAACAGGCCGAGGGAGTCCGCGGAGACCGCGAACGGGTAGAGGAAGACCATTTCGATGTCGAAGAGGATGAACAGCATCGCCGTGAGGTAGTAGGCGACCGGCATCCGGCCGCCGCCCAGCACCGGCTGCGGGGAAGGCTCGATCCCGCACTCGTAGGCATCGAGCTTCGCCTTGTTGTAACGGCGGGGGCCGACCAGTGGCGCGATGCTCACCGAGAACACCGCGAATCCCAGCGCCAGCGCGAACATCAGCACCAACGGGATGTACGGGTCCAGCACGCCCGAAGCGCTTGCCTCGCCCATGGCACCGCCCTCCTTCGCTGCCCCCGCCGAGACGAACGTCACGTCTGCGGCCGTCGGGTGCGCACTCTATGCGGTCGGACATGACCGCTCCGCAGTGAGGCGAACCTAACTTTATGACTTCTCACACAATCACGTGACCATCTGACCAGACTCCGGCAGTCAGGCGCTAGGGGTGAGCCGAGTAGTGGCGCTGATCACACGGTCCATCGTGTCCCCATCGCGCACGTCGTACAGATTTGCCAGCAGCTTCAACACGAAACGCATCAGCAACGGCCGCGGCAGACCGTGCTTGGTGGCCATCCGCATCACCGTCGGATTGCCAATCAACTTGCTGAAGATGTTCCCGAGCCGGAAGTAGCCGCCCATCGCGTCGGACACCGCACCCGGGTACCGGAGCAACGCGTGCTCCCGCGACGGGCCCGCCGGTCGTGCGTACGCGTGGACCACGCACTCCGCCGCCAACCGGGCGGATTCCATGGCGTACGCGATGCCCTCGCCGTTGAACGGGTTCACCATGCCGCCGGCATCGCCGACGAGCAGCAGCCCGTCCCGGTAGTGCGGCGTGCGGTTGAAGCCCATCGGCAGCGCGGCGCCGCCGATCTTGCCGGTGGCGTTCTCCTCCCGGAAGCCCCACTCCTCCGGGGTCCCGTCCAGCCAGGAGCGCAGCAGCTGGCGGTAGTCGGTCTTGCCGTAGGACTTCGACGTGGACAGCACGCCCAGCCCCACGTTCACCGTCCCGTCGCCCATGCCGAAGATCCAGCCGTAGCCCGGCATCAGCTTCGGCTCGGACGGGGTCGAGCGGTCCCACAGCTCCAGGTGCGACTCCAGGAAGTCGTCCTTGCTGCGCGGGCTGTCGTAGTAGCGGCGCACCGCCACGCCCATCGGGCGGTCCTCGCGCTTCTCGATGCCCATCGACAGCGCCAGCCGGGCCGACACGCCGTCGCAACCGATCACCAGCGGGGCCCGGTAGGTCACCTGCTGCCGCTCCGGTCCGGTCTTCGCGACGACCCCGTCGATGCGGCCGGTCCGCTCATCGCGGACTGCGCCGGTCACCGTCGTCTGCTGCACCATCCGGGCGCCCGCGCGTTCCGCCCCACGGGCGAGCATGTCGTCGAAGTCGTTGCGCGGGCGGACCACGCCGTAGGGCGGGAAATCGGCGAGTTCCGGCCAGTCCAGTTCGATGTTCACGCCGCCGCCGACCACGCGCAGACCGCGGTTGTGCAGCCAGCCGGCCTCCTCGCGGGTGTCGATGCCGAGGTCGATCAACTGCTTGACGCCGCGCGGCGTGATGCCGTCGCCGCACACCTTCTCCCGGGGGAAGACGCTCTTCTCCAGCAGCAGCACGTCGAGGCCCGCGCGGGCCAGGTACGTCGCCGCCGTCGAGCCGGCCGGCCCGGCACCGACGACGATCACATCGGCGTCGTCGTTCGGTCGGCGTCGGGGGGTCGCGCTGGTCATGACACTCCTTGATAGCCGTGCAGTTGCGGTGTCCGGCCACGGCGCCAGGCACGCGGAACGCACCTGCCACCCGCTCGGGTGCGCACCCGAGCGGTTCCGCCGTGACCCGGTGAACCCGCCCGCTTGTGAACGAGTTCACTATCTCCGCCGAGTCTAGGCCTGCGGAGGCACTCGATCGACCCCGCGAGATAGGCCGCTCGGGTGACCGTCCTCGCAGGTGAGGCGTATCTCCGGGGTGTCCGGCGGGCATCGGGGCGCGCGCAAGGCCGGAGGCGCCGGTGCGGAACGGCCCCGAGCCGCGGCGGTGCCCCGGGTGGAGGCGCCGGCGCGATGGTGGCGGCGCGACGCGCGGCGCGTCGGAGTCCGACGCACGGCACCAGCCCGGACGCGCCGAGGTGCCGAGGTCCGGAGGTGCCGAGGTGCCGAGGTGCCGAGGTGCCGAGCCCAGGCTGCGGCCCCGGGAGGTCCAGCACGTGGAAGCTCGCCTGCCGTTGAGGGCTTTGGCCGCTTCCCGTCAGCGGCGAAGCCGCTGAGCCGACGACCACCTGATCAACCGGACCACCCGCGGGTTCTCAGCGCTCGCCTCGCGAGGACAGCGATTTCTCCGGTGGCGGAGCCACCTGTGACAACGATCCCGCAGCGAGGAGGGCGCGGGAGGTTCCGCCACCCGAGCGCAGCTCGACGGAGGGGGCTCAGGGTTTGACGGCTCGGTGCACGGCGACGGCGCCGCCCATCAGGTCGCGCCACGCGACCTTCGACCAGCCCGCCTCGCCGATCTTCGCCGCCAGCGCCCGCTGGTCCGGCCAGGAGCGGATCGACTCCGCCAGGTACACGTACGCGTCCGGGTTCGAGGACACCGCGCGGGCGATCGGCGGCAGCGCGCGCATCACGTAGTTCATGTAGACGGTGCGGAACGGCTCCCAGGTCGGGGTGGAGAACTCGCACACCACGAGCCGCCCGCCGGGCCGCACCACCCGCGCCATCTCGCGCAGCCCCGCCACCGTGTTCACCACGTTGCGCAGCCCGAACGAGATCGTCGCCGCGTCGAAGGAGGCGTCCGCGAACGGCAGCCGCAGCGCGTCGGCCGCCACCATCGGCAACCCGCGGTCCCGGCCCACCGACAGCATGCCCAGCGAGAAGTCCGCCGCCACGCACCACGCGCCGGACTTCGCCAGCTCCGCGGTGGACACCCCGCTGCCCGCCGCCAGGTCCAGGACGCGCTCGTGCGGCTGCGGATCCAGGGCCTGCCGGGTGATCTGCCGCCAGCGCCGGTCCTGCCCGAACGACATCACGGTGTTCGTCAGGTCGTAGCGCTTCGCGACGCCGTCGAACATCGCGGCGACCGCGTGCGGATCCTTGTCCAAACCGGCGCGAGACACGCCCGCAGCTTACGGGTGGCGGGCGCTCACGCGGCCAGCCGGTCGACCTGCGGGCCGCCGATGACCTCCGCGTAGTGGCCGATCAACTGCTCGCACAGCGCGGGCCACGTCCGCTGGGCCACCGACTCGCGGGCGGCCGCGCCGAACCGGGCCCGCAGCGCCGGGTCCCGCAGCTCCGCCACCGCCGCGCGCAGCCGCCGGGCGTGCGCGTCCGCGTCGTGCGGCGGCAGCAGGTAGCCGGTGCGGCCCGGCAGCACCAGGTCCCGCGGGCCGCCCGCGTCCGGGGCGAGCGCCGGGACTCCGCTGGCCATCGCCTCCTGCACCGACTGGCAGAACGTCTCGTACGGGCCGGTGTGCACGAACACGTCGAGGCTCGCGTAGATCCGGGCGAGCTCCTCGCCGGTGCGCAGGCCCAGGAACGCGGCGCCCGGCAGCTGTGCGGCGAGCTGCTCCCGCTGCGGGCCGTCGCCGACCACCACCACCCGCACTCCGGGCACGCCCTCCAGCGCGGCCAGCCGCTCCACGTGCTTCTCCGGGGCGAGCCTGCCGACGTAGCCGACCAGCAGCTCCCCGCCCGGGGCGAGCTCGGTGCGCAGCGACGCGTCCCGCTTGCCCGGGTGGAACCGGGCGGTGTCCACCCCGCGACCCCACCGGTGCACCCGCGGCACGCCGTGCTCGCGCAGCGCGTCCGCCGCCCACGTCGACGGGGCCAGCGTGCGGTCGGCGCCGCAGTGCAGCCGCCGCGTCCAGCGCCAGGCGGCGCGCGCGGTCAGCCCCAGCCCGTACGACTCCGCGAACCCGGCCACGTCCGTCTGGTAGACGGCGACCGTCGGCACCCCCAGCTTCCGGGCCGCCGCGAGCCCCCGCGCCCCCACCACGAACGGCGAGGCCAGGTGCACCACGTCCGGTTCGAAGTCCGCCAGGGCCTGCAGCAACCGGCGGGTGGGGAACCCGATCGGCAACGAGGACACCACCGGGATGTCCACCGCGGGCAGCCGCACCACCGGCGTGCCCTCGTACTCCTCCGGACCGGCGCCCGGGGCGACCACGAGCGCTCGGTCACCGCGGCGGCGCAGGTGCTCCAGCACCCGCAGCACCGAGTTCGTGACCCCGTTGACCTGCGGCAGGAAACTCTCCGACACGATGGCGATCCGCACGAGCGACACCGTCCCGCCCGGCTCCGGCGATCAGACGTCCGCCACGTGACGCGACCCGGAACAGCCGCCGAAGAGCACCCCAACTGCCCCGGTGCACCCGGCACGGCCCCGCCCGGACGGCCGTCCCTCGCCTGCCGTCCACCTGGGCGCAGTACCGCGTACACCGCGGGTGTCGACCCTGGAGCGGCATGACGGTCCTTCCTTCAGAGCCCTCGCACCACATCGAACCCGGCTTGGTGTCCCGGGCGCTGGAAGTGGCCGGACGGCTCGCGAACGACGCCGCCGACGTCATCACCGCCACCGCGGGCCGCGGCGCCCGGCCTGCGGCCTCCGAGTCACCGTTCGACTGGGTGACCGACACCGGGCGGACCCTGGAACGGCACACGCGGCGGGTGCTCGGCGACGAGTTCCCCGGCGTGCCCGTGTTCGGGGAGGAGTTCGACTCCGCGCCCGGCTGGTCCACCTCGGTCGCGGACCAGGTCACCGCGCACGCCGGTGCCACCCGGTTCCGCTGGTCGGTGGACCCGGTGGACGGCACCGCGAACTACGTGGCGGGGCTGCCGTGGTGCGCCTACAGCCTCGCGATGCTCGACGAGCACGGGCCGCTGGTCGGGGTCGTCGCCGACCCGTACCGCTCGCAGATCTACGCGGCGGCGCGGGACCGCGGGATGCGGGCGAACGGGGTGCCGGTGCGGCTCGCCGACCAGTCCGAGACGCGCGCCGGGATCGTGTGCACCGAGCTGACCCGCAGCGGGCCGTGGCCCGGCATGGACCGGTTCATCAGCAACGCGGCGCGCGCGCAGGTCGGCGTGCGGCTGCTGGGCTCACCGGCGCTGGCGATCGCGCAGGTCGCGCTGGGGCACGCCATCGCCGCGGTGCTGGACTCGTACGAGGAGTGGGACGTGGCGGGCGCGCTCGCGCTGGCCGTCGAATCGGGGGCCGCGGTGCTCGACCGCGGTGGACGTCCCGCGACGCTGCCCACCGGCGGTCTGCTGGTGGCCGGGCCCGCCGTGGCCGGGGACGTCCTCGACTGGTGGCGCCAGGCCACGCCCTGACCCGCGGGCGTGGAGCTCACCGGGAGCGCGGCGGGCGCTTTCAGGGGGCGGCGAGCGCGGGCAGCGGGGCATCGTCGCGGGCGAACACCTCGGACAGCGGGTGCAGCAGCGGGAAGCGGTCGCGCAGCACCGCCACCTCGCGGTGCATCCGCGTCAGGTCCGGCGCCGCGACCAGGTCGACCACCACGTCCAGCACGTCCTCGGTGATCGCGGCGAAGCACGCGGCGGCCTCGGCGACCTGATCGCGCACCCGGCGCAGCACCTCCCGGTCCCGCCGGTCCGCGGACTCCGGCGCCGCGTCCAGACCGCGGCCCACCTCGACGAGCGCCTGCACGTTCGGCAGCTCGGCGTCCATCCGGCGGACCACCACCAGCAGCGCCTCCCGCGCCCGCACCGAGGACACCGCCTCCACCGCGCGCCGGGCGCGCGCCACCGCCTGCTCGCAGCGGTGCAGGTCGCGCAACCAGCCGTCCACGGGACCCGGTTCGCCGAGCAGCCGCGGCGCGGCCGCATCCCGCGCCGTCCGGCTCGCCTCGGTCCCCGCCACCTCGATCCCCGCCGCCTCGGTCGCCGCCGCCTCGGTCGCCCGGGCCGCCATCGCCTCGGGGCGAAGCCGCCGCGCCCACGGCCCGGCCCACGCGAAGTGGGTGATCGCGGCGCCCAGCGATCCCGCGACCGTTCCCGCCAGCACTGCCAACCAGAAACCGTTCATCTCCAGCCCGCGCCTTCCGCTCGGTTCCCCGCCGGACCAGCGCTCGCCCCCAAGGCGATCCGGCGGACCCACCGGGTTCGTCCCGGCATCACACCCACCTTGCCCGCCGGATCGCCGCGGAGCGTGCGGGAAAGTACTCAAACGCGGAAACGGAATGATCACGGCTCGATCGGGTCGGCGCGCACCAGGTACTGCATCTCGGCGACGACGAACGGCATCGACTCGGTGTGCGCACCCCACCGGCCACCGGTGCCCTCCGGCGGTGCCGCGCCGAGGTCCGGCAAGTCCAAGCGCGCGACCGACACCGCCGCATCCAGCGCCGCGGCCACCTCACCGCGCACCGCGTCCGGGCGCACCGCGCACCCCGCCTCGGCGAGCCTGCGCTCCACCGGGTGCACCGCGAACAGCTCCCCGGACAGCGGCCACACCCGCTGCAGCGCCTCCTGCATCCGCAGCCGCGCCTCGGGGGCGCCGTCGCCGAACCGGATAGTCCACTGCTCGGCGTGCTGCCGGTGCCGCAGCAGCACCCGCCACGTCCGGGTCGCGATCGCCGAAAGCACCGGATCGCGGCTCGCCGCCAACCGGGCGAACACCGCGTGCCGCCAGGTCGACAGCAGCAGCAACCGGGCCGTGCTGGTGGCGAAATCACCGCCCGCGCCGGGCCCGCAGTCGATCTCGGCGAGCCGCACGTTGCGGAACTCGCCGGCATCCCGGTGGTGGGCGAGCAGATCCGCGTCCCGGCCCGCGCCCTCCAGCTCCGCCGCCCGTTCCAGCAGCGCCCGCGCCTGGCCCAGCAGGTCCGCGGTGATCGCGGCCAGCGCGGCGCCCTCCTCCAGGTCGGGTCCGCGCACCCCCCACCCGGACAGGCGGTGCGCCAGCAGCAGCGCGTCATCGCCCAGCATCAGGCAGTACGCCGCGAGATCCGCCGGATCGGCACCGTCCGGCACGCTCCGGGCCACCGCAGCGGTGACCGGGGCCGCCAGCACCCAATCCGGCCGGTGCGACTCCGGCGCCGACCTCTCCGGCCCGCCCGGACCGACCGCCGCCGCACCGTCGTCGGGGCCGTCCACAGCGAAGTTCACCGTGCTCATACGCGCTCACCCACCTCGCGGGGCCGCACCGGACGGTGCGGACTGGAACCGCTGGTCGCGAGACCACTCGTGGGGCCGTCCGCCCCACCGGCGCATCCGCCGCAGCGGAGTCACCTGCGCCCACTGTGGTCGCAGTGCCGGGCGGCGCGGAAGGGACCGAATTCCCGGTTCAGACCGCCGCGGGGCGCTCCCGGCGCAGCTGCCAGTACGCGCCGCCGAGCACCAGCCACGTCCCGGCGAGGCACGCGGCGACCGGCAGCAGCGACAGCACCATGCCGCGCCCCGCCACCCGGACCAGGTCGGGGTTGCGCGTGTCGTACTCGACCCGGACGAACTGGCCCTGCTGCAGGCCACCCGGGTAGAGCACGCCGTCCTGCGGGATGTGCACCCGTCCTTCCGGCGTGGTGAAGCGGATGACGGTGCGGGTCAGCGAGGTGCTGACGACTTCGGCGACGCCGTCGCCCCGGGACTCGGCGATCGTCCGGTCGTCGATCGCGCACGCGCCGATCACGGACAGGCCCAGCACGGTCAGCAGCACGGCGAGGACCAGGACACCACGGGCGGCGGTGCGGCGGACGCGCCGCCGGGGCCACCGGGTGCCCGATCCGGTCACCTCGGGCCGCCCGGCCTCGTCCGGGAACTCCTGTTCGCTCGCCACGATCGCCGATTGTAGGAGCCGCGCGGTGACCGCCACTGGCCGCCGCACCTAGGCTCGTCGCGTGGCGCCCTCCCCTGCTCCGTTGACCGTTCGCACCTCCGTGCTCCCCGACGACGATCCCCGGCGCACCGCGCCGCTGCTGGAACTGCTGCCGGACGATGCTCCGCTGAGCTGGGTGCGCGACGGCGGCGGCCTGGTCGGCTGGGGGTGCGCGGCGCGGTTGGCGACCTCCGGTCCGGAGCGCTTCGCGACCGCCGACGAATGGTGGCACGAACTCTGCGCGGGCGCGGACGTGCACGACGAGGTGCGGCTGCCGGGCAGCGGCCCGGTCGCGTTCAGCAGCTTCGCGTTCGCCGACCGGCCGGGGGATTCGGTCGTGGTCGTGCCGGAGGTCGTGCTGGGCAGCCGGGACGGCGTCCGCTGGATCACCACCATCGGCGATCCGGCGGAGCGGCCGGTCCAGCCGGTGCGCGAACCCGGCGCGGTGGAGTACTCGCCGGGCGCGGTGTCCACCGCGGACTACCGGCGGTCGGTGGCGGAGGCGGTGCGCCTGCTCGAACCGGCCGGGTCGGGTGGTCCGGACGCGGTGCGCAAGGTGGTGCTGGCGCACGACCTGCTCGCCACCGCGGCGGAGCCGCTGGACGCCCGCTACCTGCTGCGCAACCTCGCCGCGCGCTACCCGGGGTGCTGGACGTTCGCGGTGGACGGGCTGGTCGGGGCCACCCCGGAGCTGCTGCTGGAGCGCACCGGGCGGCACGTCCGGTCCCGGGTGCTGGCCGGGACGAGCTGGCCGCGGCCCGGGGTCGGCGCCGACGAGCTGGCGTCCGGCCTGCTGTCCTCGGCGAAGGACCTCTCCGAGCACGCGTTCGCCACCGAGTCGCTGGCCGCGGAGCTGCGCCCGTTCTGCTCGGCCCTGTCGGTCCCGGAGCGCCCCGAGGTCCTCCGGCTGCGCAACGTGTTGCACCTGGCATCGCACATCACGGGTGAGTTGCACGAACCCGCCGCGGAGAACGGCGTCGCCGCACTGCTGCGGCTCGCCGCAGCAGTGCACCCGAGCGCGGCCGTCGGCGGCACGCCGAGCCCGGACGCGGTGGAACTGATCCAGCAGTTGGAAGGCATGGACCGGGAGCGCTACAGCGGCCCGGTCGGCTGGGTCGACGGCGCGGGCAACGGGGAGCTCGGCATCGCGCTGCGCTGCGCGCAGCTGGAGGACGCGGACGGCGACACCGGGGGCCGCCGCGCACGGCTGTTCGCCGGGTGCGGCATCGTCGCCGAGTCCGACCCGGACACCGAGGTGCTGGAGGCGGCGGCGAAGCTGCGCCCGATCACCGAAGCGCTGACCGGCGACTGAACCTTCCGCGGGGGCGCTCGGCTCGTGGTGCGAGGCGGGTCGCGGGTGGCGGCTCCCTGCGCCCTCCTCGCTGCGCCCATGTCCCTCCTCCCTGCGCCCCCTCGCTGCGGGATCGTTCGCGCCGGGGGCTCCGCATGCGGCAGCGCCGTCCTCGCGAGGGCGGCGCTGGGAATCCGCGGTGGTGCCGGTCGCTCCGGCGGTCGCTGCGACGGTCGCTGCGCAGCTGCTTCGCTGACCGGGGAACGGTGCCGGCCGAGGAACAGCGCCGACCGGGGAACGGAGCCGACCCGGGAACGGGACCGACCGGAGAACGGGACCGACCCGGGAACGGTGCCGGCCCGGGAACGGGGCCGACCGGGGAACCGCGGACCCGCCGCGCGGGTTCACCGGTGGGCGGTGCGGTACCGCCCACCGGCCTCCGCGCGGCGGGTTCGTCCGGTGCTCAGTGGTCGTGCACCGACTCGTGGGTGGCGTCGATCTCGGCGACCGACTTCGGCGGCACCACGTCAGCTCGGGTCGCCGAGGCCGGGATGCCGTTCTCCGGGATGGCCGCGGGCTTGCCCGGCGTGAACAGCCAGTTCTGGAAGAACTCGTCGAGCTGCGTGCCGGAGCGCTGCTCGGCGAGCTCGATGAACTGCTCCACGGTGCCGGTGGCGTACCGCTTGTCCTGCACCCAGGTGCGCACCACGTCGAGCAGCACGTCGGGTCCGATGACGTTGCTCAGCGCGTGCACGGTGAGCGCCCCGCGGTCGTAGACGGCGTCGCTGAAGATGTTCTCCGGCCCGGGTTCGCCGGGCGCGATCTGCCAGAACGGGTCGTCGGCGGGCAGCGACGAGTAGTAGTGGTCGAACAGCTCCTGCGCGGTCCCGGTGCCCTGCTGCTCCGACCACAGCCATTCCGCGTAGCTGGCGAAGCCCTCGTTCAGCCAGATGTTGCGCCAGGTGTCGACCGACACGGAGTCGCCGAACCACTGGTGCGCGTTCTCGTGCACGACGACGGAGGTGTTGGCGCCCTTCGCGAAGAACTTGTCGCTGTAGGTCGGCCGGGTCTGGTTCTCCAGCGCGAAGTTGAGCCCTTCCGCCGGGACCACGCCGCCCTGGGCTTCGAACGGGTACTCGCCGAGCAGCCCGGAGAGGAACTCCAGCACTTCGGGAGTGCGCTCGACGCTGGCCTTGGCCGCGCCCGCGACGTCGCCGAGCCCGTCGGCGTACGCGGTGACGAAGGGCTGGCCGAAGGCACCGGGCTTCGTGTTGATCTCGTATTGCCCGATGGCGAGGAACGCCAGGTAGGTGGCCGTCGGCTTGGTGGTGCGCCACTTCCAGGTGGTGCGGCCGGCCAGGGTGGCGGTGTCGGTGTTCACGCCGTTGGACAGCACCTCGGTGCCTTCCGGCACGTCGACGGCGATGTCGAAGGTGGCCTTGTCCCGCGGGTGGTCGTTGCCGGGGAACCACCACGCGGAGATCTCCGGTTCGCCGACCGCGAGCGCGCCGTCCGCGGTGCGGATCCACGGTTGCAGGCCGTCGACCTCGACGCTGGAGGGCACGCCCTCGTACTCGACGACGAAGGTGGACTGGCGCCCGGCGGGCAGTTCCGCGGGCGGGGTGACCGTGAGCTCGCTGCCCCGCTGCTGGAACTCGGACGGCGCGCCGTCGACCCGGATCGACTTCACCGGCAGCGCGAAGTCCAGGTTGAACGCGGTGAGGTCCTGGGTCGGGTTCGCCACGATCGTCGTGGTCCCGGTGAGGTGGTCGTCCTTCGGTTCGTAGCGCAGCCGCACGTCGTAGTGCGACACGTCGTAGCCGCCGTTGCCGTACTCGGGGAAGTACGGGTCGCCCGCGCCCGGCGCTCCAGGTCCGGCCGCTCCGGCGAAGGCGGGGGTCGCCACGAAGGCCGCGGCGCAGCAGGCGGCCACCGTCGCTCGCAGACCGGTTCTCTTGAACACCGCGCACCTCCGGCATGATCAGTGGTTTTCCAGCAGCGTACGAACGTGATCAGGGTGGCGCGAGCACCCGAACGCGGGGGTTTTCACCAGTTCTGGGTGAACGGTGCCCGTCCGGCCGCGAGCTCCGGCGCGCCCGGGCGAACCGCGCACCGCGGCCGGAGCACCGCTCGGCCGGTTCCGGTGCAGCTCACCGGTGGTGCCGCCGCGCGGCGGGGCGACCCGACCCGGGGCTCGCCGACGGCGGTCGGGCCGCGCGGGGCGACTCGGGGCGGTCGCCGGGGCACGCGCCCGCGCGTCTCGCATCGTGGGAGGAAGTGGTTCGGCGGGGCTAGGCCACCGCTCCGGGCCACCGCTCCGGGCCACCGCTCCGGGTCACCGCTCCGGGTCACCGCTCCGGGCCACCGCTCCGGGTCACCGCTCCGGGTCACCGCTCCGGGTCACCGCTCCGGGTCACCGCTCCGGCCGACGCGCGGGGCGCTCGACCGCAGCGGGCGATCAGCCGCTCAGCGCGGGCGAATCAGCCGCTCAGCGCCGAGTGCACCGCGGCTTGCAGTCGCGAGTGCAGGCTCCTGGTCCGCGTGCGGTCCGCCTGGACCTCGACCACCCGCAGTCCTGGTGGACCGTGCAGCGCCGCCGGGAAGTCCGAGCGCTGCCGCACCCGCACGTGCTCCACCCCGTGCGCCGCGCACAGCTGGGCGAGGTCGGTGCCGTGCGGGGTGCCGAAGACCCGCTCGAACGAGTCGCGGTGCTCCGGACCGCCCTGTTCCAGCAGCGAGAAGATGCCACCGCCGTCGTCGTTGAGCACCACGATGGTGAGGTCCGGGCGCTGCTCCTGCGGCCCCAGCAGCAGGCCGTTCCCGTCGTGCAGGAACGTGAGGTCGCCCAGCAGCGCGTAGGTCGGTCCGTCGTGCGCCAGCGCAGCGCCGATGGCGGTGGAGACCGTGCCGTCGATCCCGGCCACCCCGCGGTTGCGGTGCACCGCCACGTCGGGGCGGTGCCGCGCGGCCAGCGCCACGTCCCGGCTCGGGTTCGACGACCCGAGCACCAGCAGCGACCGCTCCGGCAGTTCGTCGACCAGGTCGCGGGCGAGCACCGGCCCGTTCGGCCAGCGCTCCAGGTCCAGCGCCGCGTGCAGCGCGGCGGCGACCTTGTGGTCCGCCTGCTGCCAGGCGGTGAGCCAGTGCGGGTCGGCCTCGCGGACGGGGGCGGCACCGAAGGTGTGCGCGATCTCGCGCACCGCGTGCCCCGGCGACGGCCAGTCCACGTCCCCGCCGTGCGCCAGCAGCACCTCCACCCCGGCATCGGTGAGCAGCGACTGCACCTGGCGGAACACGGTCGGCCTGCCGACGCACAGCACCTGCTCGGGGCGGTGCTCGCGGACGAACTCGGGCTGGTTCAGCAGCCACATCCCGGTGCTGATCGCGGCGCCACCGGCGAGCCCGACACCGCCGGTCTCGGAGACCACCGGCCAGCCGTACCGCTCGCCCCAGGCCCCGGCGGCGTCGGCGCCGCCGTCCGCGGCGAGCACCAGGCCGCGGCGGGCGGCGGGCGCGTGCAGGCTGCTGGGCGCGGCGCCGTCCCCGCAGATCTCGATCCACGGCGCCCCGTCGGCGCGCCCGTCCAGCGGTTCGCACCACGCGGGGTCGCCGGTGGGCACCAGCGGTTCGCGGAACGGCAGGTTCAGGTGCACCGGTCCGGAGCGGGCCGAGCCGAGCGCGGCGTGCCGGGCGCGGCACACCTGGCTGCGCCAGTACGCCTGCTGCCCCGGCCGGTCCTCGGCCACGCCGAGCTCGTCGAACATCCGCACCTGCGGGCCGAACATCCGGTGCTGGTCGATGGTCTGATTGGCCCCGGCGGCGCGCAGTTCGGGCGGGCGGTCCGCGGTGAGCACGATCAGCGGGATGCCCGCCTGCGCCGCTTCGCTGACCGCCGGGTGCAGGTTCGCCGCTGCGGTGCCCGAGGTCCCGGCCACCACCACCGGCAGGCCGCTGCGCGCCGCGATCCCCAAGGCGAGGAACCCGGCGCTGCGCTCGTCGATGCGGACGTGCAGCCGGATCCGCTGCTCCACCGCGGCGCGGTGCAGCGCGAACGAGAGCGGCGCGTTGCGCGATCCCGGGGAGAGCACCACGTGCCGGACCTGGTTGCGGATCAGCTCATCGACGATGACCTCGGCCTGTGCCGTGGACGGATTCAACCCATCACCCCGGACTCCCTCGCACGCTGCCTGCCGACCGCTTCCAGTGTCGCCGGAACCGCCGAGCCGCTTCGACCCGGTGGTACCCCGGTCGCGCGGAGTGCAGCCGCTCACACCGGTCGGCGCCCTCCTGGTGTTCATCACGCCGAGGCGGCACCTATTGTCCCAGGCGTGCTGAACTCGCCTGTCTCCGAGCTGTTCGACCCGGCCGCGTGGGAACCCGTCAGCGGGTTCGACTTCACCGACATCACGTACCACCGGTGCGTGGAGGACGGTCCCGGACGCGGCACCGTGCGCGTCGCCTTCGACCGCCCCGAGGTCCGCAACGCCTTCCGCCCGCACACCGTCGACGAGCTGTACCGCGCACTCGACCACGCCCGGATGAGCAGCGACGTCGGCTGCGTGCTGCTGACCGGGAACGGGCCGTCGCCCAAGGACGGCGGCTGGGCGTTCTGCTCCGGCGGGGACCAGCGCATCCGCGGCCGCTCCGGCTACCAGTACGCCGCCGGGGAGACCGCCGAGAGCGTGGACCCCGCGCGGGCCGGTCGGCTGCACATCCTCGAGGTGCAGCGGCTGATCCGGTTCATGCCGAAGCTGGTGATCGCGGTCGTGCCCGGCTGGGCCGCCGGCGGCGGGCACAGCCTGCACGTGGTGTGCGACCTCACCCTCGCCAGCGCCGAGCACGCCCGCTTCAAGCAGACCGACGCCGACGTCGGCAGCTTCGACGGCGGCTTCGGCAGCGCCTACCTCGCCCGGCAGGTCGGGCAGAAGTTCGCCCGCGAGATCTTCGCCCTCGGCCGCGCCTACGACGCCGAGCAGGCGAACCGGATGGGGATGGTCAACGAGGTCGTGCCGCACGCGGAACTGGAGGCGACCGCCCTGCAGTGGGCACGGGAGATCAACGGCAAGTCGCCCACCGCGCAGCGCATGTTGAAGTACGCGTTCAACGCGATCGACGACGGCCTGGTCGGACAGCAGCTGTTCGCCGGCGAGACCACCCGGCTGGCCTACATGACCGACGAGGCCGTCGAGGGCAGGGACTCGTTCCTGGAGCGCCGGGAACCGGACTGGACGCCGTTCCCCTGGTACTACTGACCGGCCACCGGTCGCCGCGGTCCGCCCGCCGATCGGGTCGTCGCAGGGGTTCATCGTCCACACCGCCTTCGCTCGCAGGTCGCTACCTCCACACCATCGACGCGGCCGATCGAACACTTGAGCGATTCAACTCGATCCGGTGAGCGATCGCACTCCGCCGCCCACCGCCGGGCCGCCCCGGCGGGCGGTGGGCGCAAGATGGCCGTCATGCCGACCGCCCGCGAACTCCGGCCGCTGCCCGTCCCGCCCGGGGAGCGGGCGCCGACCGCGCTGCCCGCGCTGCGCCGCGCGCTGGACGGCGACGGCCCCGCGCTGCTCCCGGTCGACCCGGCGGCCGCGGGCTCGGACGGCGCGGCGCTGGCGGCGCTCGGCGCGGGCACCCCGCTGGAACCCGGCGAGGACGACCCCGCCGATCCGACGGCCCTGGTCATCGCCACCTCCGGCTCCACCGGCACCCCGAAGGGCGTACTGCTGACCGCCGCCGCGCTGCGCGCCTCGGCGACGGCCACGCACCGGCACCTGGGCGGGCCGGGCCGCTGGCTGCTGGCGATGCCCGCGCACCACGTCGCGGGCATCCAGGTGCTGGTCCGATCGCTGGTCGCGGGCACCGACCCGGTGGCGGTGGACACCGCGGGCGGCTTCCGCGCGGAGCGGTTCGCCGCGGCCGCCGAACACTGCCTAGCGGACTCCGGCAGGCACTACACCGCGCTGGTGCCCACCCAGCTGCGCCGACTGCTGGACGACGGCGGCGCCGGGCTGGACGCGCTGCGCGAGTTCGACGCCGTGCTGCTCGGCGGTGCCGCGACCCCGCCCGCGCTGCGCGAGCAGGCCCTGGCCGCCGGGGTCCGGGTCGTCACCACCTACGGGATGAGCGAGACCGCGGGCGGCTGCGTGTACGACGGCGCGCCGCTGGACGGCGTGCGGGTGCACGTGGACGCCGCGGCGGACGGCTCCGGCCCGGTCGCGCTGGCCGGGCCCACGCTGGCCCGCGGCTACCGGCGGGGCTCCGGCGCGAGCCCGTTCCGGGACGGCTGGTTCCACACCGGCGACCTCGGCCGGCTGGCGGACGGACGGCTGGAGGTGCTCGGCCGGGCCGACGACGTGATCATCACCGGCGGGGTGAACGTCGCCCCGCTGCTGGTGGAGCGCGTCCTCACCGAGCACCCCGCGGTCCGGGAGGCCTGCGTGCTCGGCATCGACGACCCCGAGTGGGGCCAGGCCGTGGCCGCCGCCGTCGTCCCCGCCGACCCGGCCGCGCCGCCACCGGTCGCGGACCTGCGCGCCGCGGTGCGCGAGCGCGCGGGCGCGGCCGCCGCCCCCAAGCACGTCGCCTTCCTCGCCGAGCTGCCGCTGCGCGGCCCCGGCAAGCCCGACCGGCGGGCGTTGCGCGCGACTCTCGGCCGGTGACGACGCGTGATGCGCGAAGATGATTCACATGGCAACGGTGAAGCAGTGGATTGAGGGCGCGCGCCTGCGCACGTGGCCCAACGCGATCGCACCGGTCCTGGTCGGCACCGGGGCCGCGACCGGGGTGGACCTGTGGAGCGTGCCGATCGCGGTGCTGGCGCTCGCCGTGTCGTTGCTGCTGATCACCGGGGTGAACTTCGCCAACGACTACTCCGACGGCATCCGCGGCACCGACGACGACCGGGTCGGCCCGTTCCGGCTGGTCGGCTCGGGCGCGGCGAACGCGGCGGCGGTGCGGAACGCGGCGTTCGGCTGCTTCGGGCTGGCCGCGCTCGCCGGGATCGGCGTCGTGGTGCTCAGCGGCCAGTGGTGGATGCTGGCCGTCGGCGCGCTGTGCATCGCGGGCGCCTGGTTCTACACCGGCGGCAAGCGGCCCTACGGCTACGCCGGGCTGGGCGAGGTCGCCGTGTTCGTGTTCTTCGGCCTGGTCGCCGTGCTCGGCACCATGTACGTGCAGGCGGGCACGATCAGCGGGTTCGGCATCGGCGGGGCGGTCGGCATCGGCGCGTTCTCCAGCGCGGTGCTGGTGGCGAACAACCTGCGCGACATCCCCACCGACCGGGTCACCGGCAAGCGGACGCTGGCGGTGCTGCTGGGCGATCGGGACACCCGGACGCTGTACGTGGCGCTGGTGCTGATCCCGTTCCTGATCACCGTGCTGATCGGGTTGCGCAACACCTGGGCGCTGCTGGGATTCCTGGCGCTGCCGCTGCTGATCGGCTCGGTGCTCGCGGTGACGCGCGGCGGCACCGGCCGCAAGCTGATCCCCGCGCTCCGGGACACCGGTCTGGCGATGCTGGTCTGGGGTGCCGCGACCGCGCTGGCGCTCGCCTTCGGCTGACCGTTCTCGCTGCTTCTGCCGCGTGGTGGTCGGGTGGCGGAACCTCAGCGGTTTCCTCGCTGCGGGATCGTTTTCACCGGTGGCTCCACCACAGGAGAAAACGCTGTCCTCGCGAGGAAACCGCTGAGAACCCGCCGCGGTGCGAGTTGCTCTGGTGGTCGCTGCTCAGCGGCTCCGCCGCTGACAGGAAACCGACCAGCCGGGCAGGTTCAGAGACAGGCGCCCAGCGGACCCGCTCAGCGGACGCCGGCCAGGACGTACTGAGCGACGCCCTGGGCGGTCTCGCACTCGTCGCTGTCGGCTTCGGCGGCCCGGGCGGTGACCTGCAGCGTCGCCCCGGGCACGCCGGCGAACACGGTGCAGTCGTTGGCGCGCAGCGTCTCGGTGCCGGGCAGTTCGCCGAGCCGCACCTCGTCCTGGCCGAGCCCGGCGTAGCCCTCCGGCTGGGTGCCGATCAAGATCGACCGCACTCCGGTGTCGGCGGCGAACTGGCAGCCGCGCACCGGCGGTTCCAGGCCGATCTCGCGCGGGACCCCGCGGCGGACCGGGTAGGCGAGCTGGCCGAGCTCGTCGACGCCGACCAGCCCGCACAGCCGCTCGGCGGAGGCGTCGGCGAGCCGGACCCGCAGCTCCGGCGGCACCTCGCGGGTGATCGACGGGGTGACGGATTCCGGTTCGGACTCGTCGCTGCCGCTGGTCTGCGGTGCGCTGCTCGGCAGCGGCAGCGAGCCGCCGGAGGTGCACGCGGCGAGCACCACGACGAGCGCCGCGGGCACCAGCGCGATGGCTGTGCTCATCGACCTGCGCATGCCCCTCCTCGGAACCTCGTGGCGTGATCGCAGACTACGTGCGGCCCGCGCGCACCCGCTCAGGCGGTCCAGGCCCCGGTGCGGTGGAACTCGTCGAGCGCGCCCAGCGGGCCCGCGAGGTCGAAACCGTGACCCGCGACCCACGCGTCGTCATAGTAGGTGTGCGCGTAGCGCTCCCCGCCGTCGCAGAGCAGCGTGACGATGCTGCCGGTCCGCCCGTCCCGCACCATCTCGGCGACGAGCCCGCACACGCCCCACAGGTTGGTGCCGGTGGAGCCGCCGACGCGCCGCCCGAGCACTCCTTCGGCCCACCGGATGGTGGCGATGGACGCCGCGTCCGGGACCTTGATCATCCGGTCGATGGCCTCGCCGACGAAGGACGGTTCGACCCGGGGCCGCCCGATGCCCTCGATGAGCGAGCCGCGCTCCCCGGTGCGGTCCCGGTCCTCGTGGCACCAGGCGTCGTAGAACACCGAGTGCTCCGGGTCGACGACCGCGAGCCGGGTGTCGTGCCTGCGGTAGCGGATGTAGCGGCCGAGGGTGGCGCTGGTGCCGCCGGTGCCCGCGCCGGTGACGATCCACTCCGGGATCGGGTGCCGTTCGAGCTCCAGCTGCTGGAAGATCGACTCGGCGATGTTGTTGTTGCCCCGCCAGTCGGTGGCGCGTTCCGCGTGGGTGAACTGGTCCATGAAGTGCCCGCCGAGTTCGGCGGCGAGCCTGCGGGACTCGTCGTAGATCGCGCCCGGCTGGTCCACGTAGTGGCAGGTGCCGCCGTGGCGTTCGATCAGCGCCACCTTCTCCGGGCTGGTCGACCGGGGCATCACGGCGATGAACGGGAGCCCCAGCAGCTGCGCGAAGTGCGCTTCGGAGACGGCGGTGGAGCCGGAGGACGCCTCGATCACCGGCGTGTTCTCCGTCACCCACCCGTTGCAGATGGCGTACAGGAACAGGGATCGGGCCAACCGGTGCTTGAGCGAACCGGTCGGATGGGTTGACTCGTCCTTGAGGTAGAGGTCGATTCCCCATTCCGCCGGGAGCGGGAAGCGCAGCAGGTGCGTGTCGGCGCTGCGGTTCGCGTCTGCCTCGATGATCCGGACGGCTTCGCTGGTCCAGGCCCTGGTGCGCGCGCAAGAGCGGTCCCGGACCGCGTCGTCGCGCCGGGCGTCAGTGCTCGTCATCGGTGTTCTCGCGGTCCCCGCGGAGCTGGGCGCGCAGCTGCTCGCGGCGCTGGGCGCGGTGCACCATGCCGGTGGCGACGCGACGGCGCAGCCCGCTGAAGACCAGCATGGACAGCGGCATCACCACCACGACGGACACCGCGGCGGCCACCAGCAGCGGGACGCCGCAGAGCGCGATCACCGCGGTGACCGCGACCAGCATGGCCAGCCTGACCACGGTGTACAGCGCGATGTCCCGCGCCAGGTTGGTCGGCGGGGACGTCTCCGCGACCGCTTCCGTCTGCTGTTCCTGCACGTCAACCAGGGTAGAACACGAGGGGTGCGGCGATACCGCCCCGTCTCGCCCGAAGCGCCGCTTTCGTCCCTTACCTTCCCTTTACCTGGAGTCGAATGTTCGAGTACCTGACCATCCGAGTGCCAGGATGCGACCGGAATGCCCGAAAACCGTCCGCATTGTGGAGGTCCCCTGTGACCGCGACGACTCCCCAGTCTCGCCAGAACGGTCAGGAACAGCTGCTCACCCCCGGTGAGGTCGCCTCGTTGTTCCGGGTCGACCCGAAGACGGTGACCAGATGGGCGACGGCAGGCCGGATCGGTTCGATTCGCACTCCCGGCGGGCACCGCCGGTTCCGCGAGTCCGAAGTGCGCACGCTGTTGGCCGAACTCACCAACGACGTCCGCTCCGCCTGAGTCGCCCCGACGATCGGCTCGCGCTCGGCCCGCCTCCGCGTGCGCTCGCACGCCCGAGGTGGGCCGGGCCCGGCCCGTCGCCGGCCCCCCGGCGCGCCCTGCGCCGGCCCCCGGTCACCGGGAACTCCGGACACCGTCCGGATGTTCCCTGATCGGCGCACCCCACCTCTCGCCGTTCTCCGGCTAACCTCGGGGCAGAGGAGTGGAGGTGCCCTGATGATCTACGCCCTGGCAGCGATCGGTGCGCTCACCGTGACCGTGCTGATGTGGCGCGCGTTCGGCCCGGTGCGGGATGCCGCGGGCGACGGCCCGGCCACCGCGCCGCGCAGAGCGCCGCTGGCCCCGGACGACGACCCGGATTTCCTGCGCCGCCTCGCCGAGCAGCAGCGCGACAAGAAGAACGACGAACAGGGCTGAGCTCCGCCTCCCCTGACCGGCGAACGCCGAACGGCCCGCCCACCGGAGAACCGGTGCGGCGGGCCGTTCGCACGGTGCGCCTGCGCCCGGCCGAGGCCGGGATGGGCGGTCAGGCCTGGCGCTGCCTGCCGAACGCCTGCGGGAAGTCGTCGGCGACGATCGCGGCCAGTTCCAGCAGGGCCAGCCGGGTCGGTGCGGCGAGCTGGTCCAGCTCGACCTCGGCGCCCTCTTCGAGGTGCGGGTCGAACGGGATCCGGGACACCGCGCGGCAGCGCGAACCGAAGTGCGCGCTGAGCTTGTCCACGTCGACCTTGCCGGAACCCGGCCGCACCGAGTTGATCACGGCGACGGAGCGGCCCACCAGCTGCCCGTAGCCGTGCGCGTCCAGCCAGTCCAACGTGGCCGAAGCGCTGCGCGCCCCGTCGATCGAGCTGGAGGAGACGATCACCAGCGAGTCGGCGACGTCCAGCACGCCCTTCATCGCCGAGTGCATCAGTCCGGTGCCGCAATCGGTGAGCACGATGTTGTAGAAGTGCTCCAGCAGCGTCACGGTCCGCTGGTAGTCGTCCTCGCTGAACGCCTCGGAGACGGCGGGATCCTGCTCGCTGGCCAGGATCTCCAACCGGCTGGGCCCCTGCGAGGTGTAGGAGCGCACGTCGCTGTACTTGCGGATGCGCTGCGCGTCGCGCAGCAGGTGCCGCACGGTGGCGGTGGTCTCCAGCGGGATCTTCTGGCTGAGCGTGCCGCGGTCCGGGTTGGCGTCGACGGCGATCACCCGGTCCCCGCGCAGCGAGGAGAACGTGGAGCCGAGGGTGGCGGTGGTCGTGGTCTTGCCGACGCCGCCCTTGAGGCTCAGCATCGCGATCTTGTAGCAGCCCTGCAGCGGCTGGTTGATCCGCCCGATCAGCTCGCGGCGGCGCAGGTCCGCGGCGCTCTCCCCGAGGTTGATGGAGCGGCCGCTGGCCACGTACAGCGCCTTGCGCCAGCCGGATTGCGGGGCGCGCTTGGTCTGCCGCAGCAGCTGCGAGGAAGCGAGGTCCTTGCCGAACGGGACGCCGGGCTGCTGCTTCGCGCCGGGCTGCTGCTGGCCCTGCTGGGGCTGCCCGCCCTGCGGGGGCTGCTGCGGGTAGCCCTGCTGCGGCGGGAACGGCCCGGCGACGGGCGCGTACGGGTTCTGCTGCTGGCCCACCTGGTACGGCCCCGACTGCCCGCCGGAGACCTGGTACGGGCCGGAATGACCGCCCGGGACCTGGTAGGGACCGGAGTGCCCGCCCGGCACCTGGTACGGGCCGGAGTGGCCGCCGGGCACCTGGTACGGGCCGGACTGGCTCGCCTGCTGCTGCGGCCCCGACGGGGTGGCCTCGGTGTACGGCGTCCCGCCGAAGGACTGTCCACTGGGGACGTTCGGCGGCTGCTGCTGGGGCTGCTGCGCGCCCTGCACCGGGGTGTTCGGCCTGGTCCCGGGTTCCGCGTACGGCTGCGGGCCGTCACCGTAGTCCGGGGTCGCGTGATCCGCCTTGCCGCTGGCCTGCTGCGCCGAGTCCGCACCGGGCGAGGCCGAGCCCGCATCGCGTTGCGTTTCGGGCTCTTCGTACCGTCCGGTCACCGTTCCCGTACCTCCCACACATCGGTTCGACCTTTACCGGGATGAGCGAGGGCCACCCGGTTCCGCAGTGGAACGGGTGGCCCGGGGTCGCACTCCGGATCGGATCATGAACTCACAGTCCAGCGTACGAGTGCAGTCCGGAGACGACGATGTTGATGAAGAAGAGATTGAAGATCATGACCGCCAGACCGGCGATGTTGATCCACGCCGCCTTGACCCCACGCCACCCCGCAGTCGCACGCGCATGCAGGTACGCAGCGTAGACGACCCACGCGATGAACGAACAGGTCTCCTTCGGGTCCCAGCCCCAGAACCGGCCCCACGCGGCCTCGGCCCAGATCGCACCGGCGACGATCGCGAACGTCCACACCGGGAAGATGATCACCGTGGCGCGGTAGGCCATCCGGTCCAGCGTCTCGGTGGACGGCAGCCGGGAACCGAAGCGGGCCAGCTTCAGCGGGTTGTTCTCGTGCCGCGACCGCAGCATGAACAGCACGCTGGCGACGCCGGCGAACAGCAGCGCACCGCTGGAGATGATCGCGGCGGTCACGTGGATCACGATCCAGTAGGACTGCAAGGCGGGCTGCAGCGGCGCGGCCTTCGCGTAGAGCACGGTGCCGGACAGGAACAGCAGCACCACCACGGGCAGCAGCAGGAATCCGCCGAGCCCGCGCAGCTGCGCGGGCGAGGCCTCGCGGCGTTCGGCGCGCAGCTGCCGGAACAGCACGATCGTCCACGCGATCACCGCGGCCAGGCAGATCGCCGAGCCGAACTCGTACATGTTGCCCCACGGCGCGCGTCCCGTGGCGACACCGCGGAACACCAGCGAGGCCGCGTGCACCAGGATGCCGAGCACCGTCATCGACACGGCCATGCCGCCGAACCGCTCGGGGAGCGGGCGCTTGCCGGGGGTGTCGATGCGGCCGATGCGCTCGGCGGTGGCGGTCCCGCCGCTCTCGCCGCCCGCGGTGACCAGCTGCGCTTCCCGCGCGCGGGCCTGCTGCTTCCGGCCGCCGTAGGCGAATTCCGCGAAGTACAGCAGCATGGCGGCGATGTAGATGACCACCGAGGTCGCGAACGCCATGTCGCTGTAGTTGGACAACGTCTGGTTGACCGGCATCAGCTCTTCCTTCCGCCTGCGGAGGCAGCACTCGGCGGCTCCGCGTCGGCGCCGTCCGTCCCGAGCAGGTCCTTGGCCAGCCGGGTGAACTCCTCGCCGTAACCCGCTTGGTCGGTCCGGGCCAGCCCGCCGACCTCGACAACCGTACGCGCGGGATCGTCCGCGCCGGTCCCGGGGGCGGGCGCCACCCGCACCCAGATCCGGCGGCGCTTGATGCTCAGCGAGGCGCTGATCCCGAAGATCACCGCGATGGCGAAGCCGAGCACGTACGGCTGGAACGGGTCGTGCGAGATCTGGAGGTTCGCCCAGCGCTGCACGCCGTCGAAGTGGACGGTGGTGCCGTCGTCGAGCCGGATCTGCTCGCCGACGCGCAGGTTCTGCCGCGCGACCTTCTTCAACCGCCCGGATTCCACCATCTTCTGGTCCACGCCGAAGATCGACTGGCCGCGGCCGGAGTCGAGGCCGAGGTCGCCGCGCAGCACGTCCACCGCGACCGCCGGGTCGAGCAGGTCGGGGAACTGCGAGCTGAGCACCTTGCCGTCGTAGGCCGCGGTCGGCGCGAACAGGCCGGTCACCGCGAGCTGCGTCTGCCGCCGCTGCACCTCGTCGGTGACTCCCGGCTGGTCGAACTTGGTGGCGCCCTGGGACAACATCGTCGTGACGTCCATCGGCTGCCACTGGGTGAGCTGGGTGCGCCGCTGCCCGTCCGGGAAGGTCACGGTGAAGCGGGGCGCGTACCCGTTGCCGGTCAGGTAGATCCGGTCGCCCGCGATCCGCAGCGGGTGGTTCACCTGCAGCGCGTACGGCTGCCAGCGGTCCGCGTCGAGGTCCGCACCGGCCTGGTACTGCATCCCGACCCGGTAGCTCGCGACCTGCCCGGTGTGCTGGTAGGTCGCGTCGAAGTCGTCGACCCGCAGGCAGAACGGGCTCAGCTGGGTCCCGTCCACGCTGAGGCCCGCGCGGAACGAGTCGTAGTTGTAGGTGCCGGAGTTGCAGAACTCGGAGCCGTCCGCGGGCACGATCACCTGGCCCTCGTAGCCGAGGATCTTGCCGCCCGCGACCGTCACCAGCAGGCCCACCAGCGCGAAGTGGAACACCAGGTTCCCGGCCTCCCGCAGGTAGCCGCGTTCGGCGCTGATCGAGCGGGTGCCGTCCTCCTCGGTGCGCTCCTCCTTGCGCCAGCCGCGCAGCCTGCGGCGGGCGGCCGCCAGCGCCTCCTCCGGCGAACCATCCACAGTGGACGAAGCGTGGTGCGGCATCCGGGCCAGGTTCCGCGGGGTGCGCACCGGCCTGCCGCGCAGCTGCTTGTAGTACTCGTAGCAGCGCGGCAGCAGGCAGCCGATCAGCGAGATGAACAGCAGCACGTAGATCGAGGCGAACCAGACCGAGCTGAACACCTCGAACGCGCCCGCCTTGTCCAGCAGCGGCGCCAGGTCCGGGTACTCGGTGAAGTACTTGTCCACCTCGGCCGGGTTCAGCGAGCGCTGCGGGATCAACGCCCCCGGCAGCGCCGCCATCGCCAGCAGGAACAGCAGCACCAGTGCGGTGCGCATCGACGTCAGGCCGCGCCAGGTGTTGCGCAGGAACGCCAGCAGGGTGCGGATCCGGGACATCAGATCGGCGTCTCGAATCCGGCGACGGGTTCGCGCAGCACTGAGATCAGTTCTCCCCACAGCCCGGTGACGAGCAGCACGCCCACCACGACCAGCAGCGCACCACCCGCGATCTGGATGGTGCGGCCCCGGCGCCGCAACCAGTCGGTGCTGCGCACCGCCCACCGCGCGCCCAGCGCCAGCAGCACGAACGGCAGTCCGAGCCCCAGGCAGTAGGCGACGACGAGCAGCACCCCGCGCACCGCGGTGCCCGCGCCCACGTCGGTCCCGACGGCCAGCGACATCACCCCGGTCAACGTCGGGCCCAGGCACGGCGTCCAGCCGAGCCCGAACACGGCGCCGAGCAGCGGCGCACCCCACAACCCGGCGCGGGGCACGCGGTGCAACCGGACATCCCGCTGCAGCGCGGGGATCATGCCGAGGAACACCAGCCCCATCGCGACCGTCACCACGCCGCCGATGCGCTGCAGCAGCAGCTCGTTCTCGACCAGCGCGTCCGACAACCCGAGCAGCAGCAGCGTTCCGGCGCCGAAGACGACGGTGAACCCGGCGACGAACAGCAGCGCCGCACCGGCCACCCGCCAGCGGCCGCGGCGCGCCTGCCGCGCCTCCGCGGAATCCACCGGCGGCGCCTCCGCACCGACCACGCCCGCCAGGTAGGCGAGGTAGCCCGGCACCAGCGGCACCACGCACGGCGACGCGAAGCTGACCGCCCCGGCGAGCACCGCGATCGCGGCCGCGAGCAGCAGCGGTCCGGAGGCGGCGAGCTCGGTCGGGTTCACGGTTCCGAGGGTAGGGATGGCGCTAGCGTGGCTACGCACCACCCCGCATGACGCCGACCACATCGGCGCACTTCCGGCGCCCGCCGCGTCACCGCCGACGGTCGCGTGGGCGCCCGGCCGCGGCCGTTCGGGAGCCGACGGCGGACCCGTCCGCGGGCGGGGCGCCGCTCCCCGGCGCGGAGCGCGACACCGGTACCCGCGGACGGGCGATCAGCGCAAGGAGCGCAGGAAGACCTGCCACCGGCGCGGGGAGAACGACAGCACCCCGTGCCGCGGCGCCTTCGAATCGCGCACCGCCACCACCCCGGGCGCCGTCCCCACCTCCACGCAGTTGCTCTCCTCGCCGCTGTGACTGGACTTACGCCAATGCACCGTCGCGCTCACATTCCCGTTCCATCGCGCTTGCCACGTCCGCGATCAGCGCCGCGGACTCCGCTTCGTCGAGCGCCAGGACCGGCAGCCGGGCGGCGGCGTCGAGGAACGGGGCGGTGTCGGCGGGTGCTTCCAGGAACGCCCCGCGCCGCCGCTGCTCCAGGTGCACCACCGGCCGCTGCCGGGCGAACTCGAGGATCAGCTGGCTGCCGTTGAGCTCCGCGTACGCCCCGGCCGCGAACGGGATCACCCGGACCGAGACGTTCGGCCGACGCCCGATGCGCACCAGGTGGCGCAGCTGGTCGGACATCACCCGGTGCCCGCCGACGGGCCGGTGCACCACCGATTCGTCCAGGAACGCGTGCAGCCGCGCCGGTTCCTCCCTGGTGAGCACGCCCTGCCTGCCGAGGCGCAGCGCGACCCGGGACT
Source organism: Saccharopolyspora sp. NPDC047091 (assembly GCF_040643635.1). Lineage (NCBI taxonomy): Bacteria > Bacillati > Actinomycetota > Actinomycetes > Pseudonocardiales > Pseudonocardiaceae > Saccharopolyspora > Saccharopolyspora sp. NPDC047091. The sequence goes on along the minus strand of NZ_JBEYUS010000001.1, from coordinate 95,329 downwards.
CCAGGTCGGCGTCCCGCACGCCGCCCGCGCTGAGCACCGCCCGCGTGTAGTCCGGCGTCTGCAGCAGCCCCGGCACCAGCGCCAGCGCCACATCGGTGATCTTGGTGGCGAGCCGCTCGAAGTCGATCAGGGCGGTGAGCGCGCTGGGCATGCCTGCGTACCCGGCCTCCCACCAGCGGGCCTCGGTGGCCGCGTTCACGAGCTCGAACAGCCGCGCTCGTTCGGCGCCGGCCACGTTCAGGGTGTCCAGCAGCGCGGCGAGTTCGCCTTCGCTGGGCACCCGTTCTCCCGATTCGATTCGGCCCAAGGTCGCTCGCGACCATCCGCATCGGTGCGCGAGATGTTCCAATCGCAATCCGGCCGCTTTGCGGAGTTCGCGGATCTCAGCGCCCAGGCCCCGCGCTCGAACACTGGTCATAGCAGGAACCTATTTCCTCCGCCGAAGCCGTGCCATCGCTCGATTCGGTGAAGCGCATTGCCATTCGAGTGTCGAGGCGGGTCTCATTCTCGCAGCCGAACACCGGAGGAATGGAGTCCACGCGATGCCCGCGCAGCACGGCCTCACCTACGTGTGGCGGCCCGTCCCGGCGGGGCGGCACGCCTTCGCCGTCAGCGCGCTCGACGCCGATCCGCACTGCCCCGTGACCTCGTACTGCGGGGTGGAAGCGGTCGCGACCGAACTGCACGACCGCACCGAGCACGAGTGGGTGCGGCAGGGCACCTGCATGGACTGCTGGCGGGTGCTGACCCGGCGCAGACGCTGAGGAAGGCCGCCGGACGGCGGTGGGCGGACTAGTACCCGCGGACGCCGGTGGAACCCTTCCGGCCCAGCGGCTGCGCCGAACGGGCGCACTTCGCGCCGCCCTTCCGGACCAGCGCGCGGAACCGGCCGCCGCGAATCCGCGAACCGGCCGGAAAGCACGCCGGAATGCGGGCTCGCGGAAACCGTCACGCGGCCGGTTCGGCCGCCACCTTCTGCACTTCCGGCAGCAGTTCGCTCTTCAACATTTCCGTGAGGAAAACCGCCGCCACCCGGTGCTGCCGATCCAGAATGATCGTGGACGGCACGGCGCTGCGCGGATAGTTCTTCAACGACAACAGCGAACGCCCGGACGGATCGAAAATCGACGGATACGTCAAACTCCGGTCGCGGTGGAAATCCGCGGCGGCGGAACGGCTGTCCCGCACGTCGATCCCCAGCACCTGCACGCCCTGCGGCCCCAATTCGTCCTGCACCGCCTGCAGGTCGTCGGCCTCGGCGCGGCACGGGCCGCACCAGGAACCCCACAGGTTCACCACCACGACCTTCCCCTCGTAGTCGGGGAGGCCGATCCGCTTCCCCTCCTCCAGGAGGCTGTCGCCGCTGAGCTTCGTCAGCCGCTGCCGCTCCGCCTCCGGGTAGAAGATGCGGGTCTGCCCGCCCGGCGACACGAAGGTGAACTCGGTGCCCTGCTCCACGGCGTCCTTGCCCGCGGTGGCGCAGCCGCCGAGCAGGCCGAGCACCGCCACCGACAGCGCCGCGCGGGCCAGCAGCCGCCTCATGCTCCGGTCACCCGCGGATCGGTCTCGCCGGCGGGTTCCACGTAGGCCACCCGCACCAGCTGCTCGTCGCGGAACACCAGGCTGGTCAGCGACGCCAGCGAGCACTGCCTGCTGCGCGGGTCGTGCCACATGCGCTTGCCCTCCACGAACCGGCGCAGCGTCCAGATCGGCAGCTGGTGGGACACGCACACCGCCTCGTGGCCCTCGGCCGCGGCGCGGGCGCGCTGAGCGGCGCCCAGCATGCGGTGCGCGATCTGCACGTACGGCTCGCCCCAGGACGGTTCGAACGGGTTGCGCAGCTTCGGCCAGTGCTGCGGGGAGCGCAGCGCGCCGTCGCCGACGGACACCCGCAGGCCCTCGAACCGGTTCGCCGACTCGATCAGCCGGTCGTCGGTGTCCACGTCCAGCCCGAACCCGGCGCCGATGGGGGCGGCGGTCTCCTGCGCGCGCTGCAGCGGAGAGGCCACCACGTGCTGCACGTCCCGGCCGACGAGGAAGTCGGCGACCAGCTTCGCCTGCTCCTGACCGCGGTCGGAGAGCCGGAAGCCGGGGAGCCTGCCGTAGAGGATCCGCTCCGGGTTGTGCACCTCGCCGTGCCGCAGGAAGTGCACGATCGTCTTGGTCATGCCGCGGGCTCCTCGGCTGCCGCGGCGGCGGCCGCGGCGTGCGGGGCGGCGTCCGAGATCCGCTCGAAAGCGGCCTCGTCCATCGCCGAGTTCACGAACCACGATTCGAAGGCGCTCGGCGGCGGGTACACGCCGCGGTCCAGGAAGGCGTTGAAGAACGCCGGGAACCGCCACGCCTGCTGCGCCCGGGCCTGCTCGAAGTTCGCCACCGGCGATTCGGTGAAGAACACGCTGACCAGGTTGCCCGCGAACGACACCCGGTGCGGCACGCCCGCCTCGGTGAGCGCGGACCCGAGCAGGTCGCCGAGGCGCGCCGCGTTCCGGTCCAGCGCGGCGTAGGTCGCGTCGTCGGCGGCCCGGAGGTTCGCCAGCCCGGCGGCGACCGCCACCGGGTTCCCCGCCAGGGTTCCCGCCTGGTAGACGGGACCGGACGGGGCGAGCAGCTCCATCACGTCGGCGCGACCGCCGAACGCGGCGGCGGGCAGGCCGCCGGACATGACCTTGCCGAAGGTGTAGAGGTCGCCCGCGACCCCGTCGAGGCCGAACCAGCCCGCGGCGGACACGCGGAAGCCGGTCATCACCTCGTCCATGATCAGCAGCGCGCCCGCGTTGCGGGTGATCTCGCGCAGCGCGGCGTTGAACCCGGGCTGCGGCGCGACCGCGCCCATGTTGCCCGCGGCGGCCTCGGTGATGACGCAGGCGATCTGGTCGCCGAACTCGGCGAACGCCTCGCGCACCGCGTCGACGTCGTTGTACGGCAGCACCACGGTGTCCGCGGCCTGCGCGCCGGTCACCCCGGGGCTGGTGGGCAGGCCGAGCGTCGCCACGCCCGAACCGGCGTCGGCGAGCAGCGAATCGACGTGCCCGTGGTAGCAACCGGCGAACTTCACGATCTTGCTGCGGCCGGTGAAGCCGCGCGCCAGCCGGACCGCGCTCATCGTCGCCTCGGTGCCGGAGTTCACCAGCCGCACCCGCTCCACCGGCTCGACGCGGCGGATGATCTCGGCGGCCAGGTCGATCTCGCCTGCGCCCGGGGTGCCGAACGACAAGCCGTCCACCGCGGCCGCCCGCACCGCCTCGACGACGTCGGGGTGCGCGTGCCCGTTGATCATCGGGCCCCAGGAGGACACGAGGTCGACGTACTCGTTGCCGTCGGCGTCCCACAGGTAGGCGCCGTCGCCGCGGACCATGAACCGGGGCGTGCCGCCGACGGACCGGAAGGCCCGCACCGGCGAGTTGACGCCGCCCGGAGTCACGGTGAGCGCTCGGTCGAACAGCTCCGCCGACCTGGTCGTGGGGTGCGGACTGGTGCCGCCAGGAGTTTCGGCTGTCACTCCCCCAGTCTGACAGGCCGTGCCCCGTGACCGGGGCCACCCTCGCGGCCCCGGCCGTCCCGCACCTGCCGCGCGGCGGAGCGGGTGGCGGCGCCGGTCGCCCGGGTGATCCCTGCTCAGCGGCTCCGCCGCGGGCCGGACGAGGGCGCGGCGCCCGGGTCCGGGGACAGGTGGGTCCGGGGGCAGGCGGTCAGTCCCGGCGGGCTCGGGAGCGGCGGACCGCCCAGGCGAGCATCAGCTGGCGGACGGCGTCCACGAGCAGGACCGCGGCGAGCGTCGGGGCGACGATGCCGAGCGCCGCCCGGTCACCGAAGATCCTGGTCGAGCGCATCGGCAGCCCGGTCGCCCCGGGCACCTCCACGACCAGCTGCGACCGGTCCCACAGCCACCAGGCGACCACGACCAGGGCGCCGGCGAGCACGAGTTCGACGGCCGCCACCACGGCCCGCCACGGCTGGGCCAGCCCGCCGCGGGGCTCGGGCGCGTCCGCGGCGTTCTCGCTGAGCATCGGCTCGTCGGCCGACCACGGTTCGGGGAGCGTCACGGCGAAAGCGTCTCACGCAGCGGGCCGGGCACGGCACCGGCTCCGGGCCGGTCAGCTCTCCGGCAGCAGCGGGCGGAGCTCGTCGAGCAGCGTGCCCGGGTCCTTCGCCCAGGCCAGCACGACCGCGTCGTCGGATAACCGCAGCGGGATCTCCCCGGTGCCCTTCGGCGGGGTGAAACCGCCGCCGAGCACCCGGGTGCCGAGCGGCGCGCCCACGTCGGTGATCGACGCGATCCGCTGCACCGGCAGGTCTTCGCGGCCGACCGTGAGCACCTCCGGCGTCAACCGGACGGCCAGCGCGCGGCGCCGGGCGTACACCCACAGCACGGTGGCGGCGGCCAGCGCACCGGCCAGCAGCAGCCACACCGGCAGGTTCACCCCGCCGGGGGTGAGCAGCTCGACGAGCAGCCCGGCCAGCGCGAACCCCGGCCCCCACAGCACCGGCCACCAGGTCGACCCGGGCTCGGCGTAGAGCACCGGGCCGCTGTCGGCATCATCCATGCTCGCCGGTCACCCACTCCGTACTGGTCGTCGTCCAACTGCACCAGGCCGCGGCGCCGCCGAGCGCCAGCACGATCAGGTCCGCGGCCGCGAACGAGCGGCTGCCGAGCACCGTCACGCACTGCACCACCAGCAGCACGCAGACCCCGATCCTGGCCCACGGCCTGCGGCCGCGGATCAGCACCCCCGCCAGCGCGTACCCGGCGGCGAACACGACGGCGATGCCGGTGTTGAGCAGCAGCAGGTGCAGCGCGGCGGCATCCGCCCGGTCCGCCGCGGCCGCGCCCGAGTCGACGAGCCGCCGCGCCAGCTCGGCCCGGTCCACCCAGGAGAACGCGGTCTGCACCAGCAGGAACGCGGCCAGCGCCGACCACAACCCGACCGCCGCGCGCACCGAGCCCGGGGGTGCGCTCACCGCGCGGCCCCGGCGGCCTGGAAGTACCGGTTCGACGCGGGCAGGTGCACCAGCACCAGGAAGGCGAGCATCGCCGCCAGCCCGACGGCGCTCTGCGCGAAGCCCGCCGCCACGATGCCCGCCGGGACCGGCACCGGACCGATGCCGGTCAGCGCGGACGAGCCGGTCACCAGCCCGCCCACCGAGTAGAACGCCCAGATCCCGGCGAACACCGTGAGCACGATCCGGGCCCAGCCGCGCCCGGCCCGCAGCTGGAAGCCGAAGGCGATCCACAGCGCGGTCAGCACGAGCATGGCCGGCAGCACCAGCAGGGAGGTGACGAGAGCGATCCCGGCCACCGGCCCGGCCGCCACCTCGGCGAGGAAGTGCCGCGTCAGCAGCGAGTTCACCGCGTACAGCACGGTGACCAGCACCGGCACGAGCACGGCGAGCCAGAACGCGGCCCGCACGGCCCCCGGCCGGTCGGGCGGTGCGGCGGGTTCCGGCGGCGGCCCGAGCGGGTGCGGGACGGCCGGCTGGTGCGCGCCCAGCGGCGGCCGGTCCTGGGAATCGTGCGATGACGTCACCCCGGAACAGTATGAATCGGACGAGATCGCTGTCCACCGGGTCCGCCGAGAACACCGGGTGATGATCAGCCGCCGCTGAAGTGGTCCCTGGTCGATCCGAGGTGCATGCACACCAGCGTCGCCACCAGCGCCACCGCCTGCGCGACTTCCAGGCCGGTCAGCAGCGGCCCGTGCGATCGGGTGCCGACCAGCGACAGCAGCGTCGACACGGCCCACACGAACGCGACGGAGGTGAGCGCCACCCTCGCCCAGCCCCGGCCGCGCCGGAGGAACAGCACGAGCAGCCCCCACACCGCGGCCAGCAGCGCGTAGAGCACGACCATCCCGGTGGCGACGCCGTAGTAGACGCCGGAGATGTCGCCGTCGTTCGGCAGGTACGAGTCGGCCTCGCCCATCGCCTGCACGATCGAGTCGTCGGTGGTGGCCAGCCGCACGCCCAGGATCACGAACGCGATCACCACGTCGGCGAGGCCGAGCAGGCAGGCGGCGGAGACCGCGCGCGGCCTCCCGACCGGCGCGGTGCCCACCCACACCTGCCCCGCGGTGCCGCCGAACGCGACGGGCCGCAGCGGCGGCGCGGTGCACGGTTCGGGCTGCGGCGCGGCACCGGGCGCGGCGGGCCGGGTGCCGGTGATCCGGCCGCCCGAGACCTCGGAGTCGGGCAGCAGGCCACCGGTCGGCGGGTGCTGCTGCGCCGCGAGCTGGTCGCCCTGGTCCTGCCGGTCCGGGTCTTGCGAGGCTGTCACGTCATCGAGCGTAGATCACGCGGAGCGCCCGGCGCCGCGAATGCACCCGGACCGGACGATCCGGGCGCCCGCTCAGCGCAGGAACGGCCCCGGAGGTGGCGGAGCCCACTGCTGCGGCGCCCGCGGCCGCCTGGTCGCCTGGAAGTACCGGTTCGTCTCCGGCAGGTACATCAGCACCAGCGCGACCAGCTCCACCGCGGTCACCAGCACGCCGAACACCACGTCGGTGGTCTCCACCCGCACCTGGGTGATCCGCAGCAGCTCGGCCCGCCCGATGCTGGACATCAGCAGCAGCGTGCCCAGCGTGCCGAAGGCGCCGAACCCGGCGAACACGGTGAGCACCACGCGCGCCCAGTTCTTGCCCTGCGTCATCCGCAGCGACAGGGACACGTACAGCGCCAGCACCGCGAGCAGGTACAGCAGGTTGAACATGATCAGCGCGTTGATCTGCTCGTCGATCTGGGTCTGCGAGAGGTCCGGCAGCGCGGCGCGCAGCTCGGTCGCGAGCGCGCGCCGGTCGCTGAGCCGCACGTACGCCCGGACCAGGCCGAGCACCGCGGCGGCGATCCACAGCCAGCGGGCGATGTTGAGCGGGTTGGGCAGCGGCGGGCGCTCGGCGGCGGCTCCGTCGCCGGGACCGCCGATGCGGTCGGGATGCTGCGGGTGCGTCACCGGATCCCCAAGCTCTCCCGGTACCACTGGGCCGCTTCGGTGGCCCAGTAGGTGAGCACCACGTCGGCACCGGCGCGGCGGATCGAGGTCAGCGTCTCCTGCACGGTCCGCTTGCGGTCCAGCCAGCCGCGGGCGACCGCGGCCTCGATCATCGCGTACTCGCCGGAGACCTGGTAGGCGGCGACCGGCACGTCGGCCAGCCCGGCCACGTCGCGCAGCACGTCCAGGTAGGACATGGCGGGCTTGACCATCACCATGTCGGCGCCCTCGGCGAGGTCCAGGTCCGCTTCGCGGAGCCCTTCGCGGCCGTTCGCCGGGTCCTGCTGGTAGGTGTTGCGGTCCCCGGTGAGCTGCGAGTCCACGGCCTCCCGGAACGGTCCGAAGAACGCGGAGGAGTACTTCGCCGAGTAGGCGAGGATCGAGGTGTCCTCGAAGCCGGTGACGTCGAGCGATTCCCGGATGACGCCGACCTGCCCGTCCATCATGCCGCTGGGGGCGATCACGTGGGCGCCCGCTTCGGCCTGCGCCACGGCCATCTCGCCGTACACCTGCAGGGTGCGGTCGTTGTCGACCTCGCCGTCCTCGTCGAGCACCCCGCAGTGGCCGTGGTCGGTGAACTCGTCCAAGCAGGTGTCGGCCATGATCACGGTCGAGTCGCCGACCTCGGCGGCCAGGTCGCGCAGCCCGGTGTTGAGGATGCCGTCCGGGTCGACGGCGCCGGAGCCGGTGGCGTCGTGCTCGGTCGGCACGCCGAACAGCATCAGCCCGCCGACTCCCGCGGCGACGGCTTCGGTCGCGGCGCGGCGCAGCGAGTCGCGGCTGTGGTGCACGACGCCCGGCATGGAGCTGATCTCGACCGGTTCGGCCAGGCCTTCCCGCACGAACATCGGCAGCACCAGGTGGCGCGGCTCCACGCTCGTCTCGGCGACCAGCCGCCGGACGGCGGGGGTGCGGCGCAGCCTGCGCGGGCGGTGCGACGGGTACATCGGCGAGCTCCCTCGTGGCGAGGAGGGGCGGCCGCGGGCGGCCACCCGCTCGGATTGATCTTCGGGCGGGCACCCGCACCGGGTGTCCGATTCCTCCCCCGCGAGCCTGCCAGGCCGGAAGACGGCGGTGGCCCGGACCCCGTGGTGAACGAGATCCGGGCCACTCGGCTCAGCTGCGGCGCGCGCGCTTCGCCTTCTTCGGCGGCGGCAGCGCACCTTCGGCGCGCAGCCTGGCGGCGTGCTCGGCGAGCGCGTCCACCAGTGCGGGGACCTGCGCCAGTTCCGGCTGCACGTCCACGCGCAGGCCGAACTCCTTGGCGGTCTCGGCCGTGTTCGGGCCGATGCAGGCCACCAGGGTCCGCGCGTGCGGCTTGCCCGCGATGCCGACCAGGTTCCGGACCGTCGACGAGGAGGTGAAGCACACCGCGTCGAACCCGCCGGTCTTGATCATCTCGCGGGTCTCGGCCGGCGGCGGCGCGGCCCGGACCGTGCGGTAGGCCGTGACGTCGTCGATCTCCCAGCCGCGCTCGCGCAGCCCGGCCGCCAGCGTCTCGGTGGCGATGTCCGCCCGCGGCAGCAGCACCCGGTCGACCGGGTCCAGGATGTCGTCGTGCGGCGGGAAGTCCTGCAGCAGGCCCTCGCTGGACTGGTCGCCCGAGGGCAGCAGCTCCGGCGTGATGCCGAACGAGCGCACCTTCTCGGCGGTGGACTCGCCCACGCAGGCGATCTTCACACCGGAGAACGCGCGGGCGTCCAGCCCGAACTCGCGGAACTTCTCCCACACCGCGCGCACCGCGTTCGTGGAGGTGAACACCACCCACTGGTAGCGGCCGTCGACGAGGCCCTTCACCGCGCGCTCCATCTGCGCGGGGCTGCGCGGCGGCTCCACCGAGATCGTCGGCACCTCGTGCGAGACGGCGCCGTGCGACCAGAGCCGCTCGCTCATCGAACCGGCCTGCTCCTTGGTGCGCGGCACCAGGATCTTCCAGCCGTACAGGGCCCGGGACTCCCACCAGGACAGGCCGGAGCGGTCGCCCGCGACCGAACCGATCGTCACGACCAGCTGGCCCTGCAGCTCACCGGCGTCGGCGGGCAGCGAGGCCAGCGTCGTGTCGATGGTGCGCTGCGAGACCGTGGTGCCGGAGGAGGTCACCGCCACCGGGGTCTGCGCGGTCAGGCCGTGCTCCATCAGCGCGGACGCGGCCTCGGCCAGGTGGCTGCCCGTGGTGTGCAGCACCAGCGCACCGGGGGCGGCGGCCAGCGCCGCCCAGTCCACCTCGCCGCGCACGTCGACCTCGGTGTGCCCGGCGCCCAGCGCGACACCCGCGTAAGCGGGGACCGCGCTGCCCGGGGACACGCCGGGGACCACGTCGAAGGCCGCGTCGGTCTTGGCGACCTCGCGGACCTCCCGGACCACGGCGTCCACGGTCATCGGGTCACCGGCGACCAGCCGGACCACCGAGCGGCCGGTGGCGGCCTCGTTCGCCAAGTCCTGCGCTACCTCGGCGGGTTCCCCCACGGCCGGGCGCGACTCGGCGCCGTCGGCCGCGAGTGCCAGCACGTCGGCGGGCACGTCGGGGTCGGTCACCACCAGCGACGCGGTGGTGAGCAAGTACCGGGCCCGAACGGTGAGCAGTCCCGCATCCCCTGGGCCGGAGCCCACGAATGCGACCCGTCCTGGGCTCTTGCGTGTCATCAGCGCACTCTCCATCAACTACTACCGGGACCGCTGAGCAAAGCGTCCCTGGCATCGAGCAGCTCGGCGGCCAAGGCCAAGCCCAACTGCTCGGCGGCGGTCGTCTCACCAGTGGCGGAGGCGCGCACCAGGCGGTTCGCCTCGGTCGCCATGACCCCGCGGACGGACAGCCGTTGCGCCACGCGCCCGTCCTCGTCGAGGTCCTCCACCACTTCGGCCAGCGCGCCGATCGGCGCACTGCAGCCTGCCTCCAGCGCAGCCAACATGGCGCGCTCGGCGGCCACCGCGGCGCGGCTGGCCTGATCGTCCAGAACGGACTGGAGCAGGTGCTCGGTGTCCACGTCGTCGACGCGGCATTCCACAGCCAGCGCGCCCTGGGCGGGCGCGGGCAGCATCTGGAGTGGATCGAGCGATTCCGTGATCACCGCGAGCCGGCCGACTCTGGCCAGCCCGGCGCGGGCGAGCACGACGGCGTCCAGCTCACCGTCGGTCACCTTGCGCAGGCGGGTGTCCACGTTGCCGCGGATGCCGCGCACCTCCAGGCCGAGGCCGAGGGCCTCCAGCTGGCTGGCGCGGCGCGGCGAACCGGTTCCCACGAGGGAGCCCGGGGGCAGTTCACCGAGCGTCAGACCGTCCCGCGCCACCAGCGCGTCCCGCGGGTCCTCGCGGACCGGGACTGCGGCCAGCGACAGCCGGGGGTCTTGTTCGGTCGGCAGATCTTTGTAGGAGTGCACGGCGACGTCGACCTCGCCGTTGGCGAGGGCCTCGCGCAGCGCGGAGGTGAACACGCCCACGCCGATCTCGGCGATCGGCGCCATCGAGCGGTCGCCGGGGGTGCTCACCTCGACGAGCTGGGTCGGGTAGCCCGCGGCCTCCAGCTGCTCGGCGACCATCCCGGTCTGGGCCATCGCGAGCGCGCTGCCGCGGGTGCCGATGCGCAGCGTCTTGTTCACCGGTCTTCACCGTCCTGTTCCGCCCCGTCCTGGGCGAGGGGGTCCCGCAGCAGCGCCTGCGCCGAGTGCGCACCGGTCACCGGCACGTCCTCCGCGGAGCGGGGCGTGCGGATCGCGGTCGGCGCCTGCGGGTCCAGTTCGAAGAGTTCCCGCAGCGCTTCGGCGTAACCGGAGCCGCCGGGAACGGATGCCAGTTCCTTCACCCGGACCGTGGGTGCGTGCAGCAGCTTGTCCACGACGCGGCGCACCGTGCGGGACAGCTCGTCGCGCACCGGCCCGTCCAGCTCGGGCAGCCGCGAGTCCAGCCGCAGCAGTTCGGCGTCGACGACCTCGGCGGCGCGCTTGCGCAGCGCCGTGACCGTGGGGGTGACCTCGGCGGAGCGCTGCGAGGCGAGGTAGCCGCGCAGCTCGTCGGCGACGATCGTCGCGGCGCGGTCGGATTCGCTGCCGCCGCGCTGCGCGCTGAGCCGCGCTTGCAGGGTCTCCAGGTCGACGACGGCGACGCCGGGCAGCTCGGCGACCTCGGGCGCGGTGTCCCGCGGCAGCCCCAGGTCGCAGAACAGCAGCGGGCGGCCGGTTCCGGCCCGGTCCCGCACCGCGTCGGCGACGACGTCCTCGGTGATCACGGCACCGACGGCTCCGGTGCAGGTCACCACGAGGTCGGCGGTGGCGATCGCGGAACCCAGCCCGGTGAGCTCCACCGCGTCGGCCGGGATGCCTTCGGCGCGCAGCGACTCGGCGAGCCGGGCGCCGTTGGCGGCGGTGCGGTTGGCGATCACCACGGAGCCGATGCCCGCGCGGCGCAGCTGCGCGGCCGCCAGACCGCCCATCGAGCCGGCGCCGACCAGCAGCGCGCGCTTCCCGGCGACACCGCCCAGCACCGCTTCGGCGTCGGCGAGCGCCTCGGACACCACGGAGGCGCCCGCGGCGTCGATCTCGGTCTCGGCGTGCACCCGCTTGCCGACGCGCAGCGCCTGCTGCGCCAGCTCGTGCAGCGTGCGGCCGACGGTTCCGGCCTGGTCGGCGACGCCGTAGGCCTGCCGCAGCTGGCCGAGGATCTGCGCCTCGCCGACGACCATCGAGTCCAGCCCGGCGGCCACCGAGAACAGGTGCTCGACCGCGGCACCGGCGTAGTGCACGTAGAAGTGGTCGGCGAGCTCGGCGACCTCGGCCCCGGCCTTGCGGGCCAGCACCTCGGTCACGTCGTTCAGCCCGCCGTGGAAGGTCTCGGCGACCGCGTACACCTCGACGCGGTTGCAGGTGGAGACCAGGAAGGCCTCGCTGATGTGCGTCCGGCCGAGCAGCTCGTCGAGGACCTTGCCGACCTCGTCGGCGCCGATCGCGACCCTCTCCAGCACCCGTACCGGGGCGCTCCGGTGGGAGAGCCCGACGGTGAGCAGGTTCACGGCCGAACCACCATCCCGTCCACATCACCGCGCTCGGGCGCGGATTCGGAGTTCCCGTTCCCGTTCCCCCCGCGGCCCGGCGGGCCCGCGTCGGTGCCGGCGACCCCGGGAACCGCCACGGATTCCTGGTTCCGCCGCGCGACGTGGAACGAGAGGATCTGCATCTCCACGGCCAGGTCGACCTTGCGCACCTCGACGTGCTCGGGGACCTGCAGGACGACCGGGGCGAAGTTCAGGATGCACACCACGCCGCCCTCGACGAGGCGGTCGCAGACGTCCTGCGCCCCCTCGGTGGGCGTGGCGATGACGCCGATGGTGACCTCGCGCTCGCGGCAGACCTCGACGATGTCGCCGATGGAGCTGACCGGGATGCCGCCGACCGGCACGTCCAGCAGGTCGGGGTCGAGGTCGAACAGCGCGGCCACCGGGAAGCCCCGGTTCAGGAAACCGCCGTAGTTGGCGAGCGCGTGCCCCAGGTTCCCGATGCCGACCACGGCGACGCGGTGCTTCTTGGTGAGCCCGAGGGTCCGCTCGATCTGGCCGATCAGCACCGCCACGTCGTAGCCGACGCCGCGGGTGCCGTAGGAGCCGATGTAGGACAGGTCCTTGCGCAGCTTCGCCGAGTTCACCCCGGCGAAGGCGGCGAGCTCTTCGCTGGACACGGTGCGGGTACCGCGCTCCTCGAGGCCGGACAGCACGCGCAGGTACACCGCGAGGCGTGCGACGGCCGCTTCCGGAATGGCCCGCGCCCGCTCTCGGGCGGCGGGGACCGCGATGGATTCGGCGGGTGACCCTGACCCGGACGGGACGCCCGCCGGTTGCCCGGCCTCGTCCCGTTCGCCCTCTCCGTGGGCCGTCACTGGCTCTCCCTCGACCTGACTCGGTGCTGCTCGTCCGCCGCGCTCGCCGGTCGAGCGACGCACCGGAGTGAAAACGGGGTGCGAACCGCTGACCTCGATGACACGGCTCGAACTCCACCGTAGCCATTTGTGAAGACATGCACAAAGTTCGCCGACGATCACCGCAGCGGCCGCCGGGCCACCCCGCACCATGATGTCGGATGCGCCCCTCGCCATCCAAAACGGCTGTTCAGCGAGCTGCTAACGGTGTCGTTGCGGGGCTTTCGGGGTGGGTCGGGCCGTCTCGCGCAGCCCGTGGCCCGCCGCCCGGTGCGAAACGACACACCGGCCGCCGCCGAACGGGCGCGGGCCGGGTGCCGGTCCGGCCACCGCCGGTCAGCGGCTGAGCGCGGCGCGGAGCCGGTCTGGCTCGACCTTCCAGTACCCGTGCTCCGCGCCGTCGACCAGGACGACCGGCACCCGGTCGCCGTACTCGGCGCGCTGCTCGGGGTCGGCGTCCACGTCCTCGGTCGTCCACGGCACGTCGAGCTCGGCGCACACCTCGCGGACGGCGGCGAGCGCCTCGTCGCACAGGTGGCACTGCTCGCGCACCAGCAGCGTCACCGCGTGCTGCCCCGATCCGGTTCCCGGCACTTCCGACCTCCTCTGGACGACCTGCTCCCCAAGGTAGCGAGGCCGGTCAGGCGGGCGGCGTGCGGAGCGTCCGGCGGGCGATCTTGCCGGTCGGCGAGTGCGGCAGCCCGGTGGCGAAGTCGACCTCGACGGGCACCTTGAACTTCGCGAGCCGGGCCGCGCAGTGCGCCCGCACCGAGGCCTCGGTGAGCTCGGCGCCGGGGTCGGCGACGACGACGGCGCGGACCGCTTCGCCGCGGGACTCGTCGGGCACGCCGACGACCGCGGATTCGGCGACGCCGGGCAGTTCGGCGAGCACCGCCTCGACCTCCCGCGGGTACACGTTGAAGCCGTTCACGATGATCAGGTCGGTGGCCCGGTCCACCAGGTGCAGGTCCCCGTCGTCGTCGAAGTAGCCGACGTCGCCGGTGCGGAACCAGCCGTCCCGGTCCGGTCCGTGCGCCCCGTCCGGCCAGTAGCCGCGGAACAGGTTCGGCCCGCGCACGGAGACCCGGCCGGTGTCGCCCTCGGCCTCGTCGATCGGGGAGCCGTCGGTGTCGACCAGCCGCAGCTGCACCTCCGGCAGCGCCCGCCCCACCGAACCGGGTTTGGCCCGGCCGCCGGCGAGCGTCGTGGTCAGCACCGGCCCGGTCTCGGTGAGGCCGTAGCCCTCGAACACGTCCAGCCCGGTCGCCGAGCGGACGGCGCTCGCCACCTCGGCGCCCAGCGGAGCCGCGCCGGACGTCAGCAGCCGCACCGTGGCCATGCCCTCGCGGAGGCGCTCCGGCGGCAGCCGCAGCCATTCGCGGTACATCGGCGGCACCCCCACCACGCCGGTGACCCGGTGCCGCGCGATCGCGGCGAGGGACTCCTCGGCGTCGAACCGCGGCAGCAGCACGGCGGTGGCGCCGACGGCGGCGACCTGCAGCATCCCCGGCCCGAGGCCGAAGGCGTGGTACATCGGCAGCGCCAGCAGCACCCGGTCGGCGGCGTTGACCGGCATCGGCCGCAGCCTGCCGCACTGCCGCACGTTCGCCAGCAGCGCCGCGTGCGGCAGCATCGCGCCGCGCGCGGGCCCGGAGGTGCCGGAGGTGTAGCAGAGCACGGCGAGGTCGGCGGGTTCCCGCGGCAGCTCCGCCGCGGCGCGCTCCTCGCCGGTCGGCGGGTCGAGCAGGGCGGTCCCGGCGAGCTCGCGATCGGCGCCACCCGCGGGAGCACCGCCACCGATGAGCAGCGCGGCCCCGCTGTCGTCGAGGACGCGGCGCAGTTCGGGCGCGGGCGCCGAGGGCGGCAGCGGCACGGCGACGGCTCCGGTGCGGAACACGGCGAACAGCGCGATGCAGAACTCGACCCCGGTGGGCAGCGCCAGCGCCACCCGGTCCCCGGGCCGCACGCCTTCCGCGCGCAGCCGCCACGCGTAGCCGGTGCAGGCGGCGTCCAGTTCGGACCAGGTCGTCCGGTTCCCGGCGAGGTCGATCAGGGCCGGGTGGTCGGGTCCGCGCTCGGCGGCGGCGCGCACGAGATCGGCCAGGTTGACGTCGGGACCCGCGGCACCGGGCGGGCCGGTGACCGGGGGCGGGCACGCTTCGGTCGACATGGGCGCACCTCCATCGCCGTACCCGCGGCATCGGCGGCCGAGGGTGTTCGACATCACTCAACCGTGCCGAGGGGCACCGGGGCAACCGCGATGAATCCGAAACCTCGCAGCGCTATCTACTTACCAGTAACAACCCGTATGCTCCGGCGGAACGACCTGGTTCCGTTCCCCAGCACCAGACCAGCACGCCCCCGGTGACCCGCGGTTCGCGCAGCACCGCGACCCGGTCACCACCACGGCAGGAGGTCGGTCGAGACAATGCTCACCAGCACGCTGCCCACCCCCGTCCATCCGGCCCCCGCCCGGCCCGCGCACCTCCCGGCACGCCCCGGCCGCCCCGCCCGCGCCGAACCTCCCGCCGAGCGGCGTCCCGCGGCCGAGGCGGCCGAGCTCCGGCCCGCGGCGGAGGCACCGGTCCCCGGCGAGAGCTGGCGGCACGTGAGCGCGGCGCAGGACGGCGACCTCGACGCGTTCGGCAGGCTCTACGACGAGTACTCGCCCCTCGTGTACCGCTACGTGCTGTTCCGGGTCAGCGACCACTGCCTCGCCGAGGACATCACCAGCGAGACCTTCCTGCGGGCGCTGCGGCGCATCGCCACCGTCAGCTACCAGGGCCGCGACGTCGCCGCCTGGTTCATCACCATCGCGAAGAACCTGGTGCTCGACCACGTGAAGTCCAGCCGGAACCGGCTGGAGGTGCCCATCCCGGAGCTGCCCGACGCCCAGCACCGCCCGCCGCAGCACGGCGGCCCGGAACAGCACGTGGTCGACGCCGCCATCCAGCAGGAGCTGCTGCGGTGCGTGCGCCAGCTCAACCGGGACCAGCGCGAATGCATCCGGCTGCGGTTCCTGCAGGGCCTGTCGGTGACCGAGACCGCGCAGCGCATGCAGCGCGGCGAAGGGGCCGTCAAAGCGCTCCAGCACCGGGCCGTGCGGCGCCTCGGCCAGCTGCTGCCCGACGACCTGCGCTGACCCCCGCCGGGCCGATCGAACCACTCAGCGCGGACCGCGCCAACGCGCCGGGCGGGAGCCTCTAAGCTGGAGGCCTTGCTGGGCCGGGTCACCGCACCGGCGGGAACGTCCCGCTCAGCGCCCCTGGTACGCCAGGACCCGAACCCGAGCAACATCCAGCCGGAGCAAGACCGGGAGGCGCGGCGGTGCCGACAAGTCCAGGCCCAGCCGAAGGCCGAGGCCACGACGGCCGACAGCGCGGCGGCTCGGCGCGCCCCGACTCCGGCGGGGACGCCGGGGGCGACGACGCGGCGGAGCCCCGGCTCGACCCGCCGCGCGAGACCCCGTCCGCGCTGGACCCCGCCGAGGGCTCGTTCGACAGCGCGAAGGTCGCGGGCCGCGCCTCCGCCGAAGCGGCCGTCGCGGGAGCGGAACCGGGCGGGTCGCTGACCGCGCCACCGGACCTCACCGCCGCCGCCTTCTTCGACGTGGACAACACGATGATGATGGGCGCCTCGCTGTTCCACTTCGCGCGCGGCATGGCGGCGCGCAAGTTCTTCACCGCCTCCGACCTCGCGGGATTCGCCTGGCAGCAGCTGAAGTTCCGCGTCGGCGGCCGGGAGAACGCCGACGACGTGCAGGCCAGCCGGGAACAGGCGCTGTCGTTCGTCGCCGGGCGCAAGGTCTCCGAGCTGGTGGAGCTCAGCGAGGAGATCTACGACGAGCTGATGTCCGACCGGATCTGGGCGGGCACCCGCGCGCTCGCCCAGATGCACCTCGACGCCGGGCAGCGGGTGTGGCTGGTGACGGCGACCCCGGTGGAGCTGGCGCAGATCATCGCCCGGCGGCTCGGGCTGACCGGCGCGCTGGGCACGGTGGCCGGGCACGTGGACGGCATCTACACCGGGCGGCTCGTCGGCGAGATGCTGCACGGGCGGGCGAAGGCGCACGCGGTGCGCGCGCTGGCCGCCAGCGAAGGGCTGGACCTGCGCCGCTGCACCGCGTACTCCGATTCGGCGAACGACGTGCCGATGCTGTCCGCGGTGGGCACCGCGGTGGCGGTCAACCCGGACCAGCGGCTGCGGGACATCGCCCGCTCCCGGGGCTGGGAGATCCGCGACTTCCGCACCGGGCGCAAGGCGGCCCGCATCGGCGCGCAGTCGATGCTCGGCGCGGGGGCCGTCGCGGGGGCGATCGCCGCCGGGCTCGCCTACCGCCGCCGCGACCGCTCCTGATCCCGCCGCCGAGCCGGCCTCAGCCGAGGAAGACGTTCTGCCGCGTCGCGAGCAGCCGGTAGAGGGTCTGCTGGATGATCTCGCGGACCTGGTCGCTGAGGCTGAACACGACCATCGGGTCGTCGGCGGCGCCCTCCCCGAAGGAAGCGGTCTCCACCGGCTCGCCGAACTCGATGTACCACTTCGACGGCAGCGGCACCGCGCCCAGCAGCCCGAAGTGCGGGAACAGCGGCGTCACCGGGAAGTACGGCAGCCCCAGCAGCCTGGCCAGCGGCCGGATGTCGCCGAGCTTCGGGTAGATCTCCTCGGCCCCGACGATCGAGCACGGCACGATCGGCACCCCGGTGCGCATCGCCGCCGACACGAACCCACCACGGCCGAAGCGCTGCAGCTTGTACCGGTCCCGGTACGGCTTGCCGACGCCCTTGAACCCCTCCGGCCACACGCCGACCAGCTCCCCGGCCCGCAGCAGCCGCTCCGCGTCGGGGTTGCACGCCAGGGTGTGCCCTGCCTTGCGCGCCAGCGAGCCGACCATCGGCAGCCGGAACACCAGGTCCGCGCCGAGCATCCGCAGGTGCCTGCCCGGGTCGTGGTGGTCGCGCAGCGCCACCGTGGTCATCAGCGCGTCCAGCGGCAGCGTGCCCGAGTGGTTGGCCACCACGAGCGCGCCCGAGTCGGGGACGTTCTCCAGCCCGATCGCCTCGACCCGGAACCACTTCTCGTACAGCGGCCGCAGCGGCGGCACCACCAGGTGGTCGGTGAGGTCCTCGTCGAAGCCGAACTCGTCGACCTGGTAGTCGCCGAGCAGCCTGCGGCGGGCGAAGGCCAGCGCGTCGGCGACCGCGTCCTCCCAGCCGGGCTCCCGCTCGGCGGCGTCCGAGGACGGGACGGCGTCCGGATCGGGGACGGCCTCGGACAGCGGTGCGGGTCCGGGCCGCGCACCGCCGGGACGCTGATCCGCCGGGTGCAGCGGGATCACTCGGGCGTCCGCCATCTGGCCTCCTGGTTGCTGCCGCGGTCTGGTCTCGGTCACCGCGGTCCGGTCTCGGTCACCGCAGTCTGGCGAGCAGGTCGCCGACGCTGCGCTCCCACGTCACGACCCGCTCGGGGTCGATCACGGGTTGCAGGTCGCGGCCGCGCACGAAGTCGTCGAACGCCTGCTGGGTGGTCCAGCGCGGGGTGAACCCGAAGGTCTCCCGCAGCTTGGTGGTGTCCACGACGCGCCCGAAGTTCAAGAACCGCATCTGCTCCGGGGAGAAGTCGACGAGCCGGGCGCCGCGGAAGAACCGGCTCACCGCGGGCACCCCGGTCCGCGGGATCGGCACCGCCACCCGCCCGGCGCGCCGGATCGCCTGGGACAGCATCAGCACCCCGTCGCCGCCCGCGTTGTACACCCCGGGCAGCGCCTGCGTCGTGGCCTTCTCCAGCACGGCCAGCGCGTCCTCGGAGTGCAGCAGCTGCATCCGGGCGTCGTAGCCGAGCACCGTCGGCACCAGCGGCAGCGCGAAGTAGCGGGTGAGGTCGGCGTCGATGCGCGGACCGATGAGGTGGGTGAACCGCAGCGTGGTGATGTCCACGTCGGGCCTGCGCCTGCCGAAACCGCGCACGTAGCCCTCGATCTCCCCGGCGTCCTTCGCGTACCCGGAGGACGGCAGGTCCTTCGGCTCCATGTCCTCGGAGAACACCGCGGGATCGCGCGGGCTGGCGCCGTAGACGGCGGTGGTCGACTTGACCACCAGCCTGCGCAGCTCCGGGGCCTTCTGGCAGGCCGCCAGCAGCTGCATGGTGCCGATGACGTTGAGCTCCTTCATCGCGGCCCGCCCCGCCGGACCGGACTGGGAGTTCACGGCCGCGTGCACCACCGTGTCCACGCCGGAACCGGCGATGACCTTGGCGATGAGCGGGTTGCGGATGTCGGCGCGCACGAACTCGGTGCGCCCCATCCGGCGGCGCAGGTCGGGCCGCGGCGGCGCGGTGTCCACGCCCAGCACGCGTTCGATGTCGGGGTTCGCGGCGAGCCGCGCGGCGAGGTGCCCGCCCAGGAAACTGCTCACACCCGTCACGAGCACGACGTTCGGCACCATGGTTCTCCCCGAGGGTTCCGGCCGGAGGGTGGTTCGCCCGCGCCCGCCCGGCCGGGGGCCGGCCGCGATCGCGGCGCACGAGCGCTGGGCTCGATGCTACCCAGCGCGGTCACCCGCTCCGGTTACGCGCGGGCAACGCCGCGACGTCCTCGTGCACCTCACCAGCGGCTCGCGAGATCGGCAACCCGGGGCGCCGCGGACCACCCGGGCGGCGGAGGTGCCAAAACGACCGCCGCCGACCCGAAACGGTCGGCGGCGGCGAAGGCGCGAGATCCGAGACTCCCGATCTCGCACCGCGTGGGCGCGGGCCGGAGTCCGGCAGATCCCTTACTTGCCCAACTTGCGACGCTGGACGCGGGTCCTGCGCAGAAGCTTGCGGTGCTTCTTCTTGGACATGCGCTTGCGGCGCTTCTTGATGACCGAGCCCATGCGGATTCCTTCGCTGTCGGCATTGGTACGAACGTCTTCTCGTGCCGGTGCTGCCCCTGGCGCACCGCCGGTGGGAGCACCGGCAGCAGGCACGATCGATCCCGCAGCCTACCCGCCCACCGGTCACCCCCTGACGGAGTGGTCCGCCAGGGCGGTCCCGAGCCCCCGGGCGGGCGCCGCCGCGCCCGGGGGACGGCGGTGCTCAGCCCGCGTTGTAGTAGGCGTTCTCCAGGTAGGAGTGCACGTCGTTCTCCGCCACGCGGAAGGAGCGCCCCACGCGTGCCGCGGGGAGCTCACCGGCGTGCACCAGCCGGTAGACGGTCATCTTCGACACCCGCATCAACCTGGCCACTTCGGCCACGGTGAGGAATTGCACGTTCCCCACCTGCGGGGGTGCTTGCTGGCTGGGTTCCGAGTTCGCAGACATGCTTCACCGAGTCCTTCGGCCCGCGCGCGCCGTCGGCTTCCCCTCCGACGGACTCCACACGCGCGTGCTCCGTCGAGAGTAGCGGGACGGTTGGGATTCCTGCGATGCGCGAACGTCCCGGATCCAGGGGTTTCCGCCGGTCAACGCCGGGGAACCGGTGGTCCTAGTCGTGCGCGCGGCCCAGTTCCACCGAACGGTCCCTGGCGGCTTCGATGGCGTCGATGAGCGCGGCCCGCACGCCGTGCTTCTCCAGCTCGCGGATGCCCGCGATGGTGGTCCCGGCGGGCGAGGTCACGGCCTCGCGCAGGATCGTCGGGTGGCCTTCGGAACCGTCGCGCAGCATCGTCGCGGCGCCCACCGCGGCCTGCACGATGAGGTCGGCGGCGGTGGCCCGCGGGATGCCGAGCAGGATGCCCGCGTCGATCATCGCCTCGACCAGGTAGAAGAAGTAGGCGGGCCCGGAACCGGACAGCGCGGTCACCGCGTCCTGCTGGGTCTCGGGGACCCGGACGACCTTGCCGACGCTGCTGAGCAGTTCTTCCACGACGGCGAGGTGCTCGTCGCCCGCGTGCGATCCGGCGGAGATGGCGCTCATCGCCTCGCCGACGACCATCGGCGTGTTCGGCATCACCCGGACCACCGGGGTGCCCGCGGCGAGCCGCCGCTCGTACAGCTTGGTGGGCAGGCCCGCGCACAGCGAGACCACCAGCGTCGCCGCGTCCGCCAGCGGCGCCACTTGGTCCAGCAGCGGCTCGATGTCCTGCGGTTTCACCGCCACGACCAGCACGTCGGCGCGGCGCACCGCGGTGTCGACGTCCACGTGCTCGATGCCGTACTGCGCGGTCAGCTGCGCGGCCCGGTCCGGGTGGCGTTCGGTGAACATCAGCTCACCCGGGTTCCGCCCCGCCTGCAGGAGCCCTGCCAGCAGCGACTCGCCGATCTTGCCCGCGCCCAGTACGGCAATCGAATTCATGCGGAACAGGGTGCCAGAACGGCCGGGAACGACCCTCCCCAGGCGCCACCTGCGCGGTTAGTGTGTCGGCAACCACGACATCGATGTTGTTGGAGCGCCGAGCGCGCGGACGAGGAGGTCCGATCCCGATGCTGAGCACGATGCACGACGGCCCGCTGTCGATCGCCAGGATCCTCGAGCACGGCAGCCGGGTACACGGTGCTTCGGAGGTGGTGACCTGGACCGGGGAGGAACCGCGCCGCCGCAGCTACGCCGAGGTCGGCAGGCGGACTGCTCAGCTCGCGCACGGGCTGCGCTCCCTGGGCGTCACCGGAGATCAGCGCGTCGCCACGTTCATGTGGAACAACGCCGAGCACCTCGAGGTGTACCTGGCCGCCCCCGCGATGGGCGCGGTGCTGCACACGCTGAACATCCGGTTGTTCCCGGAGCAGATCAGCTACATCGCCGACCACGCCGAGGACCACGTCGTCGTCGTGGACGGCAGCCTGCTGCCGCTGTTCCAGAAGGTGCTGCCCACGATGAGCACGGTGCGCCACGTCGTGGTCAGCGGCGGCGATCCGGCGGCGCTGGAAGCCCCGGACGGCGTGCAGGTGCACGGCTACGAGGAGCTGCTGCGCGGCCGCCCGGAGGTCTTCGAGTGGCCGGAGCAGGACGAGCGCGCCGCCGCGGCGATGTGCTACACGTCCGGCACCACCGGCAACCCGAAGGGCGTCGTCTACTCGCACCGCTCGATCTGGCTGCACTCGATGCAGGTGTGCATGTCGGACGGGATGGCGCTGGCGCAGGCGGACCGCGGACTCGCGGTGGTCCCGATGTTCCACGCCATGTCCTGGGGGCTCCCGTACGCGGCGCTGATGTCCGGCGCTTCGCTGATCATGCCGGACCGGTTCCTGCAGGCGGCGCCGCTGGCCAAGATGATCTCCACGCTGCGGCCGACGATGGCGGCGGCGGTGCCGACGATCTGGCAGGGCCTGCTGCAGCACCTGGAATCGGACCCGCAGGACATCTCCTCGCTGCGCGAGGTCGTGGTGGGCGGCTCGGCGTGCCCGCCCGCGCTGATGCGGACCTTCCAGGAGCGCTACGGCGTCCCGGTGCTGCACGCGTGGGGCATGACCGAGACGTCGCCGCTGGGCAGCGTGGCCCGGCCGCCCGGCTCGGCGGTCGGCGAATCGCAGTGGCCGTACCGGGAGTCGCAGGGCCGGTTGGCGGCGGCGGTGGAGGCCCGGTTGATCGGCGACGACGGCCGGGAGCTGCCGTGGGACGGCCGGAGCGTCGGCGAGCTGGAGGTGCGCGGCCCGTGGGTCACGTCCTCGTACCACCGCGGTGAGGACGTGGAGAAGTTCCACGACGGCTGGCTGCGCACCGAGGACGTCGGCACCCTGTCCGCGGACGGCTTCCTGCGGCTCACCGACCGCGCCAAGGACGTGATCAAGTCCGGCGGCGAGTGGATCTCGACGGTGGAGCTGGAGAACCACCTGGTGGCACACCCTGCGGTGGCCGAGGCGATGGTGGTCGGCGTGCCGGACCCGAAGTGGGACGAGCGCCCGCTCGCGGCCGTGGTGCTGCACGAGGGCGCCTCGGCCGACGCGGCGGAGCTGCGCGCGTTCCTGGCCGAGCGGGTCGCGAAGTGGCAGCTGCCGGAGCACTGGACGTTCCTCGCCGAAGCGCCGAAGACCAGCGTCGGCAAGTACGACAAGAAGCGCCTCCGCAAGCAGCACGCCGACGGCTCCCTCGACCTGGAACAGGCCTGAGCCGACCGGGCGGCGGCTCGCCGGGAGCCGTCGCCCGCCGGTCGCGTCAGCCGGTCGCCGAGTCCTCGTCGCCGTCCGCGGCGGCCGCGTCGTCGAGCTGCTTCTCCTTGGCGCGCTCCGCGTTGGAGAAGGTGCCCTGCACCTGCTCCAGGTGTTCGCGGACCAGGTGGGACAGGTGCAGCGAGCGGTCGTAGGCCGGGCCCTGCACGGTGGGCTGCGCGGCCGAGCTCCACTTCTCCTGAGCGCCGCACAGCCCGCACACCTGGCCGCCGCCGGAGTGCTCGTAGTCGAGCTGGATGGGGTGGATGCGCACGGTCGGCACTGCTCGCCTCCCTGGGCTCGGCGGTGATCGCGGCGCCACCTTAACCCCGCGCGCCGCTCGATCCGGGCGAGCCGCACCGGCCCGCCCGGATCGGGAACCGCCTACCGCGCGCTGAGCGCCAGCTGCCGGGCCTGGCACACCAGGCGGCCGGTGGAGTCGATGACGAGGGTGTCCTCGTCGAACCACTGCCCGTGCACGGCCTTGGACTCCACGACCAGCCGCAGCCAGCCGTTCGCGGGCCGGGCCCGCAGCAGCGCCGTCAGCTGCACCGTCGGCGACCAGCCGAAGCGGCCCAGGTTGAACGTCACCGGCATCGTGAGGTCACCCGCGATCAGCCCGAACAGCAGGTCCGGCTGGCCCTGGTGCGGGCGCGCCCACAGCCGCAGCCGCAGCGGCTCGTCCGTGCTGCCGCGCAGGAATCCGGCGCCACGCGGGTCGAGCCGCATGTCGCACGCCTTCGCCAGCCCGCCCGGCCAGGACGCATCGGTGCTGCCCAGGTCGATCGCGTCGGCGGGCGGGTTCACCGGCATGTCCGGCAGGTCCGACCAGCTCGGCGGCTCGTCCGGCACCTGGCCGAGGGTGATGGTGGCGTCCACGCACCGCTGCCCGGCCTGCTCCAGCACGGCGCGGACGACGGTGACGGTCCGCCCCGCCTTGAGCAGCTCGGTGCGCAGCAGCACCGGGCCCACCTTCGGCGAGTTCAGGTACTGGGCGCTGACCGACAGCGGTTCCAGCTGGCCGTCACCGACGGCGGCGCGGCTGAGCAGTGCCAGCAGGTAGCCGCCGTGCGGGCGGTCGCCGACGGACCAGTCGTGGTGCAGGTCGGCGACGAAGGTGCCGTCGCCCAGCGGGCGGACGGCGAGGGTGTCGAGGAAGGGGGTGTCGTTCACGCGCGACCCGCGCAGTGCCGGCGTCGCTCCTGAGCGAGCGAGGCGCGAATCGTACTCATGCCATGATCCTACGTTCCCGCCCCGAAGTTGATCATCGGGTGGGGGCTCGGCTCAGCCCGCCCGCGGCCGCCCCGGCGCCTGCAGGTGCAACCGCGCGAACACCAGCGCCTCCGCCAGCAGCGCGGCCCGTTCCTGCTGGTTCCGCGCCTTGCGGCTGTTCACCTCCAGCACCACCGATCCGGCGAAGCCGTCCGCCGCCAGCAGCTCGCAGACCTCCGCGCACGGCTGTCCGCCGTGGCCGGGCACGAGATGTTCATCACGGGGAGCGCCGGTGCCGTCGGCCAGGTGCACGTGCGCCAGCCGGTCCTGCATCCGCTTGTACAGCTCGATCGCGTCCACGTGCGCCGCGGCCGCGTGCGACAGGTCCAGCGTGTAGCTGCCGTAGCCGACCTCGGTGGGGTCCGGCGAGGGCGTGAACGCGGACAGGCCGCTCGCCTTCCCGCCGCGCAGCCGGTTCAACCGGTTCGGCGGGCGGATCGGGAACATGTTCTCCACCGCGACCCGGATCCCGCTGGTCTCCTCCAGCCCGCCGACGAGCTCCGCGAAGCCCTCCGCGTAGCGCCGCTGCCAGCGGAACGGGGGGTGCACCACCACCGTCGAGGCACCGAGGTCCGCGGCGGCCACCACGGCCCGCCGCAGCCGCTCCTCCGGTTCCGGCGACCAGACCCGCTGCGTGATGAGCAGGCAGGGCGCGTGCACCGCCAGGATCGGCACCCCGTGCTCCCGGGACAGCCGGTGCAGCGCGGCGACGTCCTGGCTCACCGCGTCCGCCCACACCATCACCTCGACCCCGTCGAAGCCCAGTTCCGCGGCCATCTCGAACGCGGCCCGAGCGGGCTGGGGCCACACCGATGCGCTGGAGAGCCCGACCGGGATGTCGGGGTGCTGCTCGATCTCCGTGTCCGGTTGCGGTGTCATCTGCTGCCCCAGCGTCTCGCGCCCCACCGGATCCTCCACGCGGCTCGGGATCCGCGCGGCGAACCCGGTCTCACTGCCCGATCAGCAGCAGTGCGGCGGGCGACACGGTGCAGATCAGGCCGACCAGCACCGCCAGCAGGATCGTCTGCAAGTCGTCGGTGCGCAAGAACTTCCGCGCGACGAACACCAGCGCACCGGTGATCGCCAGCGCGGCGACCAGCGCCGCGATCGGGATCGCCGTCCACAGCCAGCGGAACGCGAACCACACGACACCACCGCAGACCAGGCCTGCGCCGCCCTGCAGGGCGAGCACCAGCCATTCCTTGCCGGTCGTCGGCGCCGATTCCTCCTCGTCGGCCGCGTCGGCGCGGTAGTCGTCCGCGTCGAGCCCGGCGGGCAGCGCCTCGTCGTAGTCGTCGAACTCGTCGTCGGCGTCGTAGCCGTCCCCGCGGTACCGGGTGGCTTCGGCGTCGTCGGCGTAGTCGTCGTAGCCCGCCTGCCCGGCGTAGCCGGTGCCGGAGTCGTAGTCCTCGTAGTCGTCGAAGTCGTACGGGTCGTCGGACCGCGCGGGCGCCGCGTCCGCGGGCGGGTACGCGAGCATCGCGGTGCCTTCCGCACCGGCGCTCTTGGCCTCCGCCTCCACCCGCGGCAGCTGCTCGGTGGCGCCTTCCAGCGGCACCGAGCGGGTCGCCTGGTCGTGCGGGCCTGCGGGGGCGGGCCCGGGCAGCACGGGCTGCTGCACGGTCATCTCCGCGTCGGACGGGCCCGCATCGGGCGCCTCCGGCGGCGGGGTGGCGCGCGGCGGCGCTCCGGCCGCGGCGAAGCGGCGGGCCCAGAAACCGGAGCCCTGGTCCGGATCGGCCGCCTGCTCGTCCTCCACCGGCGGAGCCGGAGCGGGCGCGGGGGCCTGCGCGGCCGACTGCTGCGGGCGCGGCGGCGCGGGCGGTGGCCCGGCCGGGGGCGGCCCGGCGAACGGCTGCTGCGGTGCGGCGGGGGGCGGTGGCCCGGCGGGCGGTACCGCGGGCTGCGGCCCGGTGCCCTGCGGCGGCTGCGGCTGCGGCTGCTGCGGCGGCGGAGCGGCCCGTCCCGGGGCCTGCGGAGCGCCGCCCTCGGGCCGGCCGGACTCGGCTTCCTCGACCTCCTCCGGCTTGATCGCGCGCATGGTGCCGCTGTCCGAGAGCACCCGCTGGATGATCGCCTGCGGGGCGGTCTCGCTCGGGTCCTCGGCTCGCCTGCGTCGCCTGTGCGCACTGCGCTGCGAGCCCCCGCCGTACTCGGCGAGGAGCTCGGCGACGGTGCGCTGGCTCGGGTGCTCGGACCCGCTGTCCCGACTCATCGATTCCACCGTGCCCCGTAGTGGGCTTGCCGTCCAGTTCCCCGATCCACGTCTGACCCGTTCGCGGAGGTCCGCTCCGCGTCGAACGACCCGAACTCAGCGCGGGTCCGCATCGCAGTGTGGTCCTCTCCGTTGGCGTGGTCCAGCCGCCGGAGGATGACTCCTTCCCGCAGCGCCCACGGGCAGATGTCCAGTTCCGCCACTCCCAGCGCGCGCATCACCGCCTCGGCCACGAGCGCACCGCTGATCAGCTGGTGCGAGCGCGCGCTGCTCACCCCGTCGAGCGCGGCCAGGTCGGCCGCCGACATCCGGGTGATGAACGCCAGCAGCTGCCGCAGCCCGGTCTCGGTGAGGCTGCGCGGCACGCGCGGCCCCGCGGAGGCCGGTGCGGCGCCGGTCAGCCGGGCCAGCGAGCGGAACGTCTTCGAGGTGGCGACGGCGCGGTCGGGTTTGCCGCTCTTGCGGAACCGCTTCGCCGTCGCCGCCAGCTGGTCGTCCAGCCAGTCCCGCATCTCCCCGACCTGGCGTTGCGTCGGCGGGTCCTGCGGTAACCGGGTCCGGGCCAGCCGGCCAGCGCCCAGCGGCAGCGAGGCCGCCAGGTCGGGCTGCTCGTCGACGCCGATCGCCAGCTCCAGCGAGCCGCCGCCGATGTCGAGCAGCAGCAGTCTGCCCGCCGACCAGCCGCACCAGCGGCGGGCGGCGAGGAACGTCAGCCGCGCCTCCTCCTCACCGCTGAGCACGCGCAGCTCCACCCCCGTCTCGTCCCGCACGCGGGCGAGCACTTCGGCGGAGTTGTCGGCTTCGCGGATCGCGGACGTGGAGAACGCCATCAGGTCTTCGCACCCCGCCTGCTCGGCGGCCTGCTTCACCTGCGTGACGTTGGCGACGAGCTCGTCGGCGTCCGCGTCGGCGAGACGCCCGTCGGCGCCGATCCGCTCCGCCAGCCGCAGCACGGTCTTCTCCGATGTCATCGGGGTCGGATGGGCACCACGGTGCGCGTCCACCACGAGCAGGTGGACGGTGTTGGATCCGACGTCGAGCACCCCTAGGCGCATGACCGACAACGTTACCGGCCGCAACCGCGCGCCTGAGGCGGGTGGGGGCCGGGAACCCGTCCGAACCCGGACGTGCGGGGAATTCCACCCGTTCCGCCGCGACCGCACTCGGAGCCCGCCACCTCGCGCGGACCCGTCCCGCGCCCGCGTTCGCGCAGGTGCGGGCGCGCACCCGCCCGCGGGCCCGCGCGGCCGCCCGCCCGTTCGGCGGCGGGCGGCCGCGCGGGACGGATCACACCTCGAACTTGTAGCCCAGACCGCGGACGGTCACCAGGAACTGCGGTTCGGCGGGGTCCGGCTCCAGCTTGGAGCGCAGCCGCTTCACGTGGACGTCGAGCGTCTTGGTGTCCCCGACGTAGTCGGCGCCCCACACCCGGTCGATCAGCTGGCCGCGGGTCAGCACCCGGCCCACGTTGCGCAGCAGGTACTCCAGCAGGTCGAACTCCTTGAGCGGGAGGCTGGTCTCCGCGCCGCCGACGGTCACCACGTGCCGCTCCACGTCCATCCGCACCGGGCCGGCCTCCAGCACCTGCGGTTGCAGGTCCTCGGCCTCGCCGCCGCGGCGCAGCACCGCGCGGACCCGGGCGATGAGCTCGCGGGCCGAGTACGGCTTGGTGACGTAGTCGTCGGCGCCGAGCTCCAGCCCGACCACCTTGTCGATCTCGCTGTCCCGCGCCGTCACCATGATCACCGGGACGGCGGAGCGCTGGCGCAGCTGCTTGCACACGTCGGTGCCGCTCATGCCGGGCAGCATCAGGTCCAGCAGCACGATGTCGGCGCCGTTGCGGTCGAACTCCTCCAGCGCCTCCTGGCCGGTCATCGCGACCGCGGCGGTGAAACCCTCCTTGCGCAGCAGGAACGCCAACGGGTCTGCGAAGGACTCCTCGTCCTCCACGATCAGCACCCTGGTCACCGGACTCCTCCCGTTTCGACGGTTGCGACCCCGTCCGCACTATCGGTCTCGGGCCGGGTCGTCGCCCGGCCCCGTTCGGCCGTGCCCGATCGGGCTTCGCCACCGGGCTGGTCGGAGCCGGTGTGCTCCGCCGCCGGTGCCGCGCCCTGCTCCCCGGTGCCGAGCTCCGGGTCGGCGCCGTGCCGGGGCACCCGGAGGGTGAACGTGGAGCCGGTTCCGAGCCTGCTCCACAGCTTCACCGCGCCGCCGTGGTTGGCGGCGACGTGCTTGACGATGGCCAGCCCGAGCCCGGTCCCCCCGGTGGCCCGGGAGCGCGCCGGGTCGACCCGGAAGAACCGCTCGAACACCCGCTGCTGGTGCTGCGGGTCGATGCCGATGCCGCGGTCGGTGACCGCGATCTCCACGAAGTCGCCGACCATGCGACGGCTGATGGACACCGGCGATCCCGGCGGTGAGTAGGCCACCGCGTTGTCGATGAGGTTGCTCAGCGCGGTCACCAGCAGCGTCCGGTCGCCGTCGAGCAGCAGCTCGCTGGGGTCGTCGACGGCGATCTCGATGCCCGCGGACTCGGCGGCGATCCGGGAGCGGCCGAGGGCCTCTTCGACGACGGCGTCGACCTCGACGGTGGTCAGCTCCGGCAGGCGTTCGGCGCCCTGCAGCCGGGACAGCGCGATGAGCTCGGAGACGAGGGTTCCGAGCCGGGTGGACTCGTGCAGGATCTTGGTGGAGAAGCGGCGCACCTCGTCGGCGTCGTCGGCCGCGTCGATCACCGCTTCGGCCAGCAGCGCGAGCGCCCCCACCGGGGTCTTGAGCTCGTGCGAGACGTTCGCGACGAAGTCCCGGCGGGTCGCTTCCAGCCGCACCGCGTCGGATTCGTCGCCGGCGTCGACGACGGTGAACCCGTCGCCGAGCGGCCGGACCTCGCCGTGCACCGCGGCGGGTCCGCGACCGCGCAGCGAGGTGCGGTTGAGCGGGGACAGGTCGACGGTCACGGGTTCGCCGGTCTCCAACGCCTGCTCCGCCGCGGCGCGGGCGCGGGCGTCGGCCCGGTTGTCCCGGACGAAGCCGAGTTCGTCGGCGCGGGGGTTGTGCAGCACCACGTCGCCGAACCTGTTGAGCACGACGATGCCGTTGTTGGTGGTGTGCACGAGACGTTGCAGGAGTTCGGCGACGGTCGGCCCGGCAGGCCTGCGCCGTTCGCGAACCCGCGCGGTCCTCGCGGCCAGGTAGCCGGCCGCCGCGCCGATCGTCAGCAAGCCGATGATCAGGGCGGTGTAGCCCAATGCGGTCACGTTGGCATCGTAAGCAGGGAGAGCCCGTGCTGGACCAGTCCACGAGCGCGATCCGTGATACCCGCGACATGAATCGGGGCGTTCTTCACCCCCGATTCACTCGAAAGTGGAAGACGGTTCAGCTGCGCTGCGCTGCGCCACCGGTTGCGTGAACGGGGAGCGGACACGACACGGGCGACACCTTCGTCCAGGTGTCGCCCGGAACAACTGCTCGACGCGGGATCACGGCTGGTGATCGCCCCGCCGCGGAGCGCGGGACGGGGCGATCACCGCCGGGGGCTCAGCGGCCCTGGTTCGCGACCGCGGCGGCGGCCGACGCCGCGGCGTCCGGGTCCAGGTAGGTGCCGCCCGGGTTGGTCGGCCGCAGCTGCTCGTCCAGGTCGTAGCGCAGCGGGATGCCGGTCGGGATGTTCAGCCCCGCGATGTCCGCGTCGGAGATCCCGTCCAGGTGCTTCACCAGCGCGCGCAGCGAGTTGCCGTGCGCGGCCACCAGCACCGTCCGCCCGGCCCGCAGGTCCGGCACGATCGCGCTCTCCCAGTACGGCAGCAGCCGGGTCACCACGTCCTGCAGGCATTCGGTGCGCGGCATGTCGGCGCCGAGGTCCGCGTAGCGCGCGTCGCCTTCCTGGCTGAACTCGTCGCCCGGGTCGATCTCCGGCGGCGGGGTGTCGTAGGAACGGCGCCAGAGCATGAACTGCTCCTCGCCGTACTCGTCCAGGGTCTGCTTCTTGTTCTTGCCCTGGAGCGCGCCGTAGTGCCGCTCGTTGAGCCGCCAGTCGCGGCGCACCGGAATCCAGTGCCGGTCGGCGCCGTCCAGCGCGATGTTGGCGGTGGTGATGGCGCGGCGCAGCAGCGAGGTGTGCAGCACGTCGGGCAGCACCCCGGTCTCGCGCAGCAGTTCGCCGCCGCGGCGGGCCTCGGTCGTGCCCTTCTCGGAGAGGGGGACGTCGACCCAGCCGGTGAACAGGTTCTCGGCGTTCCAGGTGCTTTCGCCGTGTCGCAGCAGTACCAGAGTCCCGATGGTCATGGCCTCAGGCTATGTCAGGGCGCGGGCGGCTCGTGCCACCGCCGCCGCCGGCGGGGACGCCCGGGCTGGCGGTCCGGGATGCCGCGGGCCCGGGCGCCGCCGCCGGGCGCGGGCCGCGCCGCGAGGTCGCCCGAGAGGTCCGCCGGGTGCCGCCGAGGTGCCGATGGGATCTCGCCGGAGCGCTCGCCGGGCGTCCCGCGTCCGCTCCGGCGATGGCGCGCGGACCACGAACGGACCGGAGCAACCGGCGTTGCGCCGAACAGGTTCATCCGCATTGCTCCGCGCCGAGCCCCGCCCTCGGCGAACGTGAGGATTTTTCGGTTGCGCCGCACAACCACCACCCCGAATTCGATCACTCAGAGCAGTGCGCCACCGTATCGAGTGATGATCTTCAGTGGCCGACAGCCGCTGGCAGTGACCCCGCAGATCGGTTGCGGTCGTCACTCGACGGTTATGGATTCACCGTAGCGTTGTGACACGAAAGTGTCGCCGCTCACATTTGAGGCCGCTATACCGCACTGAATAAGCCAAGGCGTTACCTTCGGTGAGTAAGATCACTCGTATGGAGTAATGAATCGGACTTGTGGCCAGTGCGTGACTCTGCGAAGTTGACACTGCTCTCGCTGATCGGCTCCCACGCACTCCCCGATCCCGCGAGAGCGAACAGAAGAGCGTGGCCCGTCTCCCCCGTCGGACCACGCCCCGCCGGGCCCCGGGTGCCCCCCGCCCACTGGGCCCGCTGGCGGGAACTCACGCGTGGGGCGGTTCGAGCTCGCGACTCCCCCTCTCTCCCGAGCCGCCCCTCGCGTCCGCTCTCGACCCGGACGCGCTCACCGCTCCGGCGAGGTCTCCCCCGGATCATCGGCAGGTGCCAGCGGGCCGTCCCGCCGCACCAGCTGCTCGAACGGGCGCAGGTTCGCCAACGACTCGCCGCGCGACTCCCGCCAGCCCCACTCCCGGCGGATCGCGGTGCCGAACCCCAGCTCCAGCAAGGTGTTGAAGTCGCCGTCCGCGGCCTCCAGCACCTGTCCCAGCAGCCGGTCGACCTCCTCCGCCGTCACCGCGTGCAGACCGATCCGGCCCACCAGGTACACGTCCCCGGTCCCGTCGATCGTGTAGTGCACGCCGTAGAGCCGGGCGTTGCGGCGCAGCAGGAACCGGTAGACGTCCTCGTGCGCCTCGTCCGGCTGCCTGCACACGAAGGCCTCCACGACCAGCGCGTGCTCGGCGACGATCAGCCAGCAGTTCGTCTGCAGCTTCTTCGCACCGGGCAGCGTCACGAAGAACCGGCCGTCGGCCTCCCGCCGGTAGTCCAGCTCGCTCGCGTCCAGCGCGGCCGCGATGGTCTCCTCGACCGTCATGCCGTCACCTCCAGGTCGAACTGCGAGTGGAAGGCGCGCTTCGCCCGCGCGTAGGTGTCCAGCAGCGCCTCCGTGGTGTGCTCCCAGGAGAACGCCTCGGCGTGCGCGACCGTGCCCGCGGCCAGTTCCGCGCGCAGCCCGGCATCCGCCACCGAACCCAGCGCGTCCGCCCACTGCCCCGTGCGGTGCCCCGGCACCAGCAGTCCGGAACGCCCGTCCGCGACCGCGACCGGCAGACCGCCCACCGACGCCGCCACCACCGGCGTGCCGCAGGCCTGCGCCTCCAGCGCGACCAGCCCGAACGACTCGTTGTAGCTGGGCACCGCGACCACGTCCGCGGCGCGGTACACGTCGGCCAGCGCCGCACCGCCCTGCGGCGGCAGGAACCGCACCACGTCGGTGATGCCGAGCTCCCCGGCCAGCTCGTGCAGCGACTCCGGCCGGTCCAGGCCGCTGCCGGACGGCCCGCCGACCACCAGCACCTCCAGCCGCGCGCGCAGCTCCGGGCGGCGCGCCAGCAGCTCGGCGGTGGCGCGCAGCAGCACGTCCGGCGCCTTCAACGGCTGGATGCGGCCCACGAACGCGAACACCAGCGCGTCCGGCCGCACCCCGAACCGGGCGCGGGCCGCGGCCACGTCGCCCGGGGTGAAGCGGCGCAGGTCCACGCCCGGCGGGATCGTCGCCACCTCGTCGGGGGACGCGCCGTAGAGCCGCACCAGGTCCGCGGCCTCCACCTCGGTGTTGGCGACGAGCCGGTCCGCTTCGGCGACCACCTGCTCCTCGCCGAGCACCCGCACCCGCGGCTCCGGGGTGTCGCCCGCGGCGAGCGCCGCGTTCTTGACCTTCGCCAAGGTGTGCGCGGTGTGCACCAGCGGCACGCCCCAGCGCTCCCGCGCCAGCCAGCCGACCTGCCCGGACAGCCAGTAGTGCGAGTGCACCACGTCGTAGAACCCCGGCTCGTGCCGCGCCTCCGCGCGCAGCGCGCCGGCCGCGAACGCGCACAGCTGCGCGGGCAGCTCGTTCTTGTCCAGCCCCTCGAACGGCCCGGC
The DNA here is from genome assembly GCF_040643635.1 of Saccharopolyspora sp. NPDC047091. Lineage (NCBI taxonomy): Bacteria > Bacillati > Actinomycetota > Actinomycetes > Pseudonocardiales > Pseudonocardiaceae > Saccharopolyspora > Saccharopolyspora sp. NPDC047091. The sequence continues at coordinate 62,200 of NZ_JBEYUS010000001.1, read as the reverse complement.
CACCACGTGCCGCACCGTCACGCCCGGCGCCAGCTCCGCCACCGGCGGCACGTCGGAGGACGTGGCGCGGGTGAAGATCTCGACCTCGGTGCCGTGCTCGGCCAGCCGCGTCGCGGTCTGCGCGATGTAGACGTTCATCCCGCCCGCATCGCCGGTGCCCGGCTGCTCCAGCGGCGAAGTGTGCAACGAGAACACGGCGGCGCGGCGCGGCCGCATCCGGGCGGTGCCAGAGGTCATCGACTAAGCCCTATCGCAAACGTGGTGGTGGAGCGCCCTCGCCCACGGCGCCCGGTCTCGGAACGCCTTGGGTCCCGACACCGGGCCGGGGGAAAACATTCCTGGACGCCCGGGCGCAGCCCGCTGACGCTACCCCGCGCACCACGCCCACCGGCCCGGACGCGGTGCGCCCGGTGACGGTGTTCACAGCGCCGCCGGACGGCCCCGGCGCACGAAAAAGTCCCGCGCGGGGCGGTCGGAACCACCCCGCGCGGGACCCGGGAAGCGGCGGCTCAGCGCGAGCCGCGGAAGATCACAGCGCGGACTTCTGCGTCCACTGGTTCCAGTCGAGCATCCAGTCGAACACGTCGTACCGCGGCTCCATCGCGGCGACCCCGCCGCTGACCTCGATCGGGTCGCCGATCAGCGCGGTGTCGAAGTAGGCCTTCGCGTCGGCCTCGCTCAGGTTGATGCAGCCGTGCGAGGTGTTGACCTTGCCGAGGTTGGCGCGGTTCTCCTCGTTCTCGTGGATGAACTCGCCGTGGTTGGACATCCGGACGGCCCACTTCTTCTTCACGTCGGTGTAGCCGTAGCGCGGGTTGTCCATGATCTCGACCGGGTCCTTCTGCATCACGATGTAGGTCCCGTTGGGCGTGTTCAGCTCCGGATCGTGGTCCTTGCCGTAGCTCGCCGCGTAGCTGGCGACCTGCTTGCCGTCCCGCTCGACGACCATCTGGTGCGTGGCGGCGTCGGCCTTGACGATCTGCGAGCGCCCGATCTTGAACTTGGTGGTCAGGTCGGAGCGGCCGTACGCACCGTCGCCGTAGTGCACGCCGTAGAGGTCCGCGTCCACCTCGACGTCGGTGCCCGCGGGCCAGTACTCCTTCGGCCGCCAGTCCACCTGGGTGTCCGACAGCCACGCCCAGGCGCCCTCGACGGGGACCGAGGTGCGGACCTTCAGCTGCCGCTCGGCGGCGGCCTTGTCGGTGACGGCCTCGTCGAACTTGACGCTGATCGGCATCGCGATGCCGACCTCGGTGTGGTCGGTCGGGTTGACGGTGGCGCGCACCTGCTTCGCCGGGGAGATCGTGGTGAAGCTGCCCTGCACCGGGACGCTCTTGCCGTCGGTACCGGTGGCCTCGCCGGACCAGGTGTAGGTCTTGCCGTAGCCGAGCTGCTCGCCAGAGGTCCAGCTGAGCCCGTCGTCGGACAGGTCGCCGTCGACCTCCTTGCCGTCGCCGTTGGTCAGCGCGACGTCGTCGAGCTTGCCGCCTTCGACGCTGACCTTCACCGGCGTGGCCGGGTTGACGTCGGAGCCGCCGCCGGGTTCGAGGTGCACCTTGGCCACCGGGGCCTGCGCCTGCGCGCCGCCGCCCGTTCCGCCACCGCCCGTGGACTGCGTTCCGCAGCCCGATAGCAGCAGCACGGCCACCAGTGCTCCCGCCATCGCGGTCCACAGCTGCCGTACCCGACTCACCCTGCTCAGCACTCCTCGACCCCGATCCGTTCCGACGTGGTTCTCACAACCCCAAGACGTGCGGCACCCGGAAAAGATGCCGGTCTCGAACAGTGTGTCGTGTCACAGGTTCGCCGCCGCAGGCGCCCCCGGCATGCTTGAGCCACCCTTTCGAGCGAAATGATCTCACCCGGCAGGGCTATGACCAGGCAGAACCACGATCGCCCGCCGTGATCAACCGCCATCCGGACGCTCCGCGGGCCACCCGTCCCCATTACCTCGGATCCGATGGTGGGGCAACTCACCGCACATCCGCGATCACACCGGGAGTTGGCGGTGCAGCACGCACAGCTCGACGTCCAGCTCGGCCAGCACGTCCGCGATCGGGCTCGCGAACCCGGTCATCCCGCTGCGCGTGCCCGCGAACAGCAGCCCGACCACGCGCCCGTCGTCGTTGACCACCGCCCCGCCGGCATCGCCGACCTGCAGGAAGCAGCCACCGCCCGGCGGGCAGTCGATCCGGATCTGCTCGCGCAGCACCCGCACGCCCAGCGCCGCCCCGTGGTCCACCCGCACCGTCACGTCCACCGAGGTCACCACCCCGCTGGTCACGCCGCTGCCGTAGCCGCACTTGCGCACCTGCTCGCCCGGGTAGGCGGCGCACTGCCCCGTCACCGGTCCGATGCCCGGGATCATCGGCGAGTGGCCGACGCCCCGGCCGAGGGTGACCGCGGCCGCGTCCACCCGGCCGGACAGCGCGCCCCTGGCCAGATCCGCGTACACGTGACCCGTGTCCGGATCGACCATCCGGTCGCCGACCGCCCAGCCGTCGTCCAGGCAGGCCACGTCGAACGTCGTCAGCCCCATCGTCGCCACCGCGGGCGGGTGTCCCACGACCAGCGCGCCCAACGTGCCGGTGCGGCGGTAGCGGCCCGCGTACCGGGCGTCCGGCGGCGCCAGCTGCACCGAACGGCAGGGGGCCAGCCCCTCGCCACCGGTCACCGCGCCGTCGTGCGCGAAACCGCGGCCGCGCAGCGCCACCGACTCCTCCGCGCACGTGTGCACGTGCTGGAGCAGCGGTTTCTCCTCGATCACGTCGGTGGGGATGCCGAGCACGTCCGGCGGGATCTGGGTGCCGGGCCACACCCGGTCGACCGGGCGCTTGCGGGCCACCGACACGACGATGCCCTGTTCGCCGGTGAACCGGCCCGCGGTGCGCTTCTCACCGATGTCGACCGCGGTGACGCCGGGGAGGTCCAGCAGCTGGTCCTCGACCGCGCGCTTGATCGGCCTGATGACCGCTCTGTCCCGAAGTTCCCTGATGCTGAGCATGGCGGCCCCCTCCAGCAACCATTTAACACTCAGGGTTAAGCACTAGTCACGAAGAGTCACCCTTCCGGCCGGTCGGCAGTCAGGTGATTCCGGATCCGGAACAGGCCTCCGGCCGTGCCGGACGTGGCGCAGGAGCCGCGCGGGGCTCAGAGCGAACAGTCCACCAGGACCGGCTCCGGCGCCAGCGACACGCCGAACGCCGAGCTCACTCCGTCCCGCACTTCACGCGCCAGGTGGAGCAGGTCCGCCGTGGTCGCCGCACCGCGGTTCGTCAGCGCGAGGGTGTGCTTGCCGGACAGCGCGGTGCGCCCGCCCGGACCGGCGTGGCCCTTGCCGAAGCCGGCGCGGTCGATCAGCCAGGCCGCGGACAGCTTCGTGCGCCCGTCCGACGCCGGGTACTGCGGCACCTTCTCGTCCGGCCCGACGTGGGCCGCGATCAGCTCCAGCACCCCGGGCAGGTCCTCCGCGGCCACGATCGGGTTGGTGAAGAAGGAACCCGCGCTCCACGTGTCGTGGTCGTCCGCGTCGAGCACCATGCCCTTCGCACGCCGTAAGCGCAGCACCGCTTCGCGCACCCGGGCCACGTCGACGCGCGCTCCCGGGTTCACGTCGAGTTCGCGGGCCAGCTCGGCGTACCGGATCGGGGCCGACTGCCCGCCGTCGCGCAGCAGGTAGCGGGCGCGCAGCACCACCGCGTCGTCGGTGTGCTTGAGGATGCTGCCCCGGTACACCAGCCCGAGGTCGTCGGCCAGCACCGTGCGGATCCGCCCGGTGCGCCGGTCCAGCAGGTCCACCGAGACGAGCATCTCGGAGATCTCCACGCCGTAGGCGCCGACGTTCTGCACCGGGGTCGCGCCGGTGAGCCCCGGAATCCCGGACAGGCACTCCAGGTTGCCCAGCCCCTGGTGCACCGTGTCCGCGACGACGTCGTCCCAGTTCTCACCCGCTTCGACGGTGAGCTGCACGAACCCGTCGACGATGTCGTAGCGCCGCCCGCTGGTGGCGATCCGCACCACGCGGCCGTCGAAGCCCTCGTCGGAGATCACCAGGTTGGAGCCGCCGCCGAGCACCAGCAGCCGCCGGCCCGCCGCGTCGGACTCGCGGACCGCCTCGGCCAGCTGGTCCGGGTGTTCGGCCACGACGAGCTCGGCGGCAGGCCCGCCGAGGCGCAGCGTGGTGTGGCCGGACAGGACGTGGGCCGTCGGTTCACCGGTCGGCGGCGCGCCGCCGATTCCTTCGGAGCCGGACATCGAGGGGTTCACGATTGCCAAAGGTAACCTTCCGCCCATGGCACGCCGCATCGAGCACCGCAGCACCTCCGAGTGGCCCGCGTCGCAGGTGCATGCGGCGCTCATCGACATCGACTATCTGCGGGAACGCCTCGATCAGCTCGAGGGCGGGCGCAACGAGCTCGTGCAGCACACCGCCGATGCCGACGCGGTGCGCTTCCAGGTGCGCCAGGGCGTGCCCACCGAGTCGCTGCCGCCGATCGCGCGGACCGTCGCCGGTGCGGGCGACCTGGTGATCGACCGCAGCGAGTCCTGGCGGCGCGAGCAGGACGGGCACTACGCGGGCGAGATCGCCGCCGAGGTCGCCGGCGTGCCCTGCACCATCACCGGATCGATGTGGCTGCGTGACCTGACCGGGCGAACCGGGGCGAGCGAGCTGGTCGTCGAAGGCGAGGTGCGGGTCTCCGTGCCGTTCCTCGGCGGCAAGCTCGAGGACCTCGTCGCCGAGCAGGTGCAGAAGCTGCTGGCCGCGGAGGAGCGGTTCACCACCGAGTGGCTGGCCCGCCCCCGGAGCTGACGACCTCCACCGCCCGCCCATGAACCAGCCCCGCAAGAAGGCGCCCCGCCTGGCCGCCGGCCGCGCCCGCGCGCTCGGCGTGCCGACCCGCGGCACCACCAACCCGAACCGGCTGCGCCGCGTGGACCGCTGGATCGCCGGCACCCCGTGGGTGGCCCGCGCGCTGAGCTCCGCCGCCGACCCGCTGGTGATCGACCTCGGCTACGGCGCCACCCCCATCACCACCGTCGAGTTCGCCGCCCGGCTTCGGCCGGTGCGCGCCGACGCGCGGGTGTTCGGCCTGGAGATCGACCCCGATCGGGTGGCCGCGGGCAAGGCGGTCGCCGATCCGCCCGCGCTGGAGTTCCGGCGCGGCGGCTTCGAACTCGCGGGACTCGCCGCGGGCATCGGCGGCGCGGACGGCCCCGCGCTGGTGCGGGCGCTGAACGTGCTGCGCCAGTACACCGAACCGGAAGCCTGGAAGGCGTGGGACGAGCTGCGCGGCAGGCTCGCCCCGGACGGGCTGCTGGTGGAGGGCACCTGCGACGAGATCGGCCGCCGCTGCTGCTGGGTGGCGCTGGACCGCTCCGGGCCGCGCACCTTGACGCTGTCCTGCCTGCCCGCCGACCTGCAGCGCCCCTCCGACCTGGCGGAACGGCTGCCGAAGACGCTGATCCACCGCAACGTGCCCAGCGAGAAGGTGCACGCCCTGTTCACCGACCTGGACGCCTGCTGGGCCCGGGCCGCGCCGCAGGCACCGTTCGGCCCGCGCGCCCGCTGGGCGGAGGCGGTGCGGCTGTTCGCCCGGCTGGGCTGGCCGGTGCGAGACCGCCCGCGGCGCTGGCGGCTGGGCGAGGTCACCGTCGACTGGGCCGCGGTGGATCCGCTGGCGGACCGCACCTCGGGGTGACATCACCCGGCCGGGCCGATCGGCGCAGTGCGATACTCCGCAACCGTGTCCGCTCGATTCGTCATCACCCTCGGCTGCCCCGACCGCACGGGCATCGTCGCGCGCATCGCCTCGTTCCTCGCCGAGCACGGCGGCTGGATCGTGGAGGCCGGCTACCACACCGACGTCGAGACCGGCTGGTTCTTCACCCGCCAGGTCGTGCGCGCCGACTCGCTCCCGTTCGGCCTCGACGAGCTGCGGGAGCGCTTCGCGCGGGTCGCCGACGAGCTGGGCAGCACGAACTGGCGGGTGAGCGACACCTCCGAGCGGCGCCGGGTGGTGCTGCTGGTGTCCCGCGAGAGCCACTGCCTGCACGACCTGCTCGGGCGCGTCGCCTCCGGTGAGCTGGACGTGGACCTGCGCGCCGTCATCGGCAACCACCCGCGGCTGCGCGCGATCACCGAGGCGCACGGCGTGCCGTTCCACCACGTCCCGTTCCCCGCCGGTTCCGACCCGGACGACAAGGGCGCCGCGTTCCAGGAGGTGCGGGCGCTGGTCGACGGCCACGACCCGCACGCCATCGTGCTCGCCCGGTTCATGCAGATCGTGCCGCCCGCGGTGTGCGAGGAGTGGGCCGGGCGCGCGCTGAACATCCACCACAGCTTCCTGCCCTCGTTCGCCGGGGCGCGGCCGTACCACCAGGCCTACGAGCGCGGGGTGAAGCTCGTCGGGGCCACCTGCCACTACGTCACGCCGGAGCTCGACGCCGGTCCGATCGTCGAGCAGGACGTGATCCGGGTGGACCACACCGACGCCGCCGCCGACATGGTCCGCAAGGGCCGCGACATCGAGAAGGTCGTGCTGGCCCGCGGGCTCCGCGCGCACCTCGAGGACCGGGTCCTGGTGCACGACAAGCGGACCGTGGTGTTCTGACCCGGCTCAGCCCACCGGGCGGGCGAGGTCGTCGAGCACTTCCGCCGCGGGAAGGCGAGCGAGCAGCCCGCCCGGCGCGATGATCTTCGAGCGGCGCAGGCCGCTGCCGACCACCACGGCCGGCGCGGCCGTCACCGCCGCGTCGACCAGCAGCGGCCAGTCCGCGGGCAGCCCGAACGGCGTGATCCCGCCGTACTCCATCCCGGTCAGCCGCACCGCCTCGTCCATCGGCGCGAACGAGGCCTTGCGCACGTCCAGCCGCCGCTTGACCACGCCGTTCACGTCGGCGCGCGTGGTGGCCAGGACCAGGCAGGCCGCGTGGCGCACCTCCCCGCCGCGCTTGCCCGCGACCACCACGCAGTTCGCCGACAGCTCCAGCGGCGAGGCGTACTCGGCGCAGAACGCGGCCGTGTCCGCGAGCTCCGGGTCGATCTCGGCGGCCCCGACGAGCTCCGCGTCCGCCGCGGACAGCGCGTCGAGGGCGCCGCGCACGGGCTCGGCCAGCAGTTCGGGACGTTCCAGCGCCGGTGCCACCACGAGGGTTCCGGCGGCGCGCGACCAGTCGACAGCCATGCGCCGACGGTACGAGTTCCCCGACCGCCCGGAGTCGGCGAGGCGCACAACCGAGGTCGGCAGACCGCACGCCCTGGGCCGGGCCGCGCCCGGCATCACCGAGCCGGGTCCGGATTCAACGGGTCACGTCCGAGTCCGAGGATCACGTCCGAGTCCACGGGGCGTGCCCGACTCCGAGTCGCGCCCGGGTTCAGCCGGTCGCGTCGACAGCCATGCGCCGACGGTGCGAGTTCCTCGACACGCCACCGCGCACGCCCGGCGTCGGCGAGGCGCACACCCGAGGCCCGCAGGCCGCAACGCCCTGGACCGGCCCGCGCCCGGGATCAACCCGTCACGCCACCGGGATCAACGAGCCGGACCCGGGGTCAACGGGCCGCGGCCGGGTCCGAGGGTCGCGCCCGAATCCGACGAGTCGCGGCCGGGTTCGACGGGTCACGCGCAGGTTCGACGGGCCGCGGCCATGTTCAGCGAGTCGCCTGGAGTCCACGAGTCGGGTCCGGGCCCGAAGGGCCGTCCGAGGGGCACGTCCGAATCCACGGATCGCGCCCGAGTTCGACGAGCCGCAGCCAGGTTCAGCGAGTCGCGCCCGAGTTCGACGAGTCGCAGCCGGGTTCAGCGAGTCGCGGCGAGGAAGTCGGCGAGGAGCGCCCGCAGCTCCTTGCGGTGGGTGAACAGCGGGGCCACCGACGGCAGCAGCTCCAGCCGCGCCCCCGGGATCGCGGCGGCGACCGACCGCGCGGCCGCCACCGGGTGCAGCGGATCGTCCGTGCCGGTCAGCACCAGCACGTCCGAGCGCACCGCCCGCAGGACCGCGGCGTCGTCGAGCACCGCGCGGTCGCCGAGCGCGTGCAGCGCAGGGCCCAGGCGCAGCAGCGCCGCGGTGCGGGCCGCCAGGTGCTCTCCCAACTGCGCGCCGGGCGGGAATTCGGCGGCCACCCGCTCGCGCAGCGCCGCCCCGCCGTCGGACTCGGCGGCCGCGACCGCCTCCGCCAACCGCTCCAAGGCCCACGCCGACGAGACCTCGCGCCCGCCGTCCAGCACCGCGGGCAGCAGCAGCGCGAGCCGTTCGAACCGGGCCGGGTGCTCCGCGGCCGCGCGCGTCAGCGCGCCGGTGCCCAGCGAGACGCCCACCGCGCGGGTCGCGCCGACCGCGTCCGCCGCGGCCAGCACGTCCGCCGCCAGCACGCCGTAGTCCCAATAGCCGTCGGGCGCGTCCGCCGCGTCGCCGTGACCGGCGAAGGTGAGCACCACGCGGGTGCCCGGCAACCCGGAGGCCGGAATCCGCGCCTCGCCCGGAGTCGCACCGAGACCGTGCGTCACCAGCGTCACCGGCTCACCTCGGCCGTGCGCCCGCCAGCGCGCGCCCGAGGGCAGCACGCCTTCGGTGGCACGCAGGTCGCCGCCGATCACCAGGAGCTGCCGCCCTGCACCTCGACGACCTTCGGGCGCACGTCCAGCAGGTACACCAGCACCGCGACCAGCCCGGCCAGCCAGATGATCGTGATGGGGCCGTTCGTGCACAGCACCAGCACCAGGAGCCCGGCGCCGGTGATGCCGAGCCACGCCGCCTTGGACAGCTTGCCCACCGCGGTGAACGCGTCCGAGCGCTGCAGCACCGCGTGCCCGAAGGCGTACAACCCGACCGGCAGCCCGGCCAGCCAGATCAACCTCAAGAGCACGAGCTGTGGGATGAGCGCGGCCGGAGCGTCGAATGACAAGTCCACCGCTCCACCCTACGTGTGCGCGGGACCCCGGAGCAGCCCTCCGGGGTCCCGCGCTTCGCGTCGCGTCAGTCGTCGGACTTGCCGGTCGCCTTCGGCTTCCCGGTGCTCTTCGCGCCGCCGGAGTTCTTCGGCGCGCTCTTGGCGGCGGCGGTCCGGTTGGCGGTCTTGCGGCCGGTGCTGCGGGTCGTGGCGGCCGCGTCGGAACCGGCCTCCTCGACGGTGTCGGCGACGTCGGCCGCGGTCTCGCGGACCTGCTCCGCGGCCCGGGTGGTGGCCTGCTCGGTGGTCTCGGCGGCCTTCTCGCTCCAGGAGCGGGTGGTGCGGGTGACCTTGCCGAGCACGTCGTCGGCGAGCAGCCGCGCGTCTCCGACGGCGCTGTCCACCCGGCCCTGCACCTGCTCCAGCTGGCTCCAGGCCTGCTTGACCTGCGGCTGGGTCTGGAGGCGTTCGAAGGTCGTCTCGCCGCGGTCGGCGAGGTAGCCGTAGAGCTGCGCGGCGGAGCGGGTGTAGGCGTCGACGAGCTTGCGCAGCTCGGCCGGGTCGAAGCGCTCCTTGAGGTCGTTCGGCAGGTCGTTCACGCCGTTGCGGGCGGACTCGGCGCCTTCGCCGAGCCGGGTGCGCAGCTTGGTCAGCGCGTCGGCGATGGTCTGCGCGGCGAGGTCGCCCGCGCCCAGCGCGGCCAGCAGCGGGGTGCGGGCCTGCTCGGCGGCGTCGCCGCGGGTCTTGGTGTCGTTCTCGGAAGTCGGCATGGTGCTCACTCCTCAGCTGCTTCGGGGATGTCGGTGCGGTCGGGCGCGCCGGCGGCGTCGTCGTGCTCGCGCCGGAACGAGGCGTAGATGTCGAGCAGGACCTGCTTCTGCCGTTCGCCCAGGTCGGGGTCGGCGAGGATCGCGTCCACCACCGGGCCGCCCTCGCGCTGCTCCAGGATTCCGGCCTGCACGTAGAGCGCTTCGGCGGAGATGCGCAGCGCCTTGGCGATCTGCTGCAGGATCTCCGCGCTCGGCTTGCGCAGGCCCCGTTCGATCTGGCTGAGGTACGGGTTGGAGACGCCTGCGCTCTTGGCGAGTTCGCGCAGCGAGATCTGGGCGTTGCTGCGCTGCGCCCTGATGTAACCGCCGAGGTCGCTCACCGCCTGGTTCACGGCCTTGTTGACGGTCTTGTCCACCCGCTCCATCGATCCCGCTCCCTCCGGACGGGTTCCACGCTAACCACGAGTGCTAACTTTTGCAAGCACATAGCTTGCACCCTCCGGGTGAGTCCTGGAGCACCCTCAACCCGCGCACACGCAGAGCGGATGCCCGTCCGGATCGGCGTACACCCGGAACGGCGAGTCCTGCTGGTCCGGCGGCTGCGGCAACGGCCGGGCACCGGCCCGCACCGCCCGCTCGTGCCCCTCGTCCAAGGTCGTCACCCGCACGTCGACGTGCATCATCTGCGGCCGCGCGTGGTCCGGCCAGGTCGGCGGCACGTGGTCCGGGTCCCGCTGGAACGCCAGCGCCGGCCCGCCTGCCGGGTCCGCCAGCTCCACCCAGTCCTCGCTCGACTCGGCTTCGTCGACCTCCCAGCCCAGCAAGCGCCGGTAGAACTCGGCGAGCGCGCGCGGATCGGGCGTGTCGATGGCGAACGCGCAGATCGACAGCGGGGCCTCGGACATGGGTACGACCTTTCGCTCGACGGGGGGACGTCAACGGGATCGGGGAACGGCGAGTCCGGCTCGACCACCGGGTGCGGGCGCGGCCACCGGCTCGGCCACCGGGTCGCGAACCGCCTCGGCGCGCGGCCGGACCTCGGCATCCTCCGCCCGCCCGAGGCCGCGCGCACGGCCTCCCGGCCGTTTTCGCTGCACTGCCACCCCGCCGGACGTCATGGCTCCCCCAACCAGTGTTCACCTGTTAGTGGTTAGTAACCGACATCGGGATTATGGGAGTTATCGACGCACGCTGCAACCGGCTAATCGAATACGATGGTGTTCGTGAACAGCAGAGCCGTCGCCGACCGAGTCCCTGCGAACCTCTCCGCGGACCTGGACGCCGAACGCGACGTCGAGCTGGTGCTGGCCTTCCTCAACACCTCCGACGCCGAAGCGGACACCGACGTCCTCGACTCCGCGGACCGATGGCGGGCGTGGTCCGCCGGACGCGGCCTGGGCGAAGCCGGAGATCGGGATTCCGCGCGGCGCATCCGGGACGCGATGCGCGGTGCGGTGTCCTGCGACCGATCCGCCCCCCGCGCCGATCCCGACGTGATCACCTGGCCCGTGCCGGTCGTCGTCCAGGACGGCGTGCCGGTGCTGGGCGGGCCGGACGCGCTGGGCAAGGTGCTCGCCGCGGCCGTGCACCTGGTGCACACCGGCCACTGGAACCGGATCAAGATCTGCCCGGCCGAGGACTGCCTGTGGGCGTTCTACGACCGGTCGCGCAACAAGTCCCGCACCTGGTGCTCGATGCGGGTGTGCGGGAACCGGGAGAAGGCGCGCTCCTGGCGCGAGCGGCACGCGACCGCGGGGTGACCGCGGGCCGTCGCGCGCTCGGCCCGGCGGCCACCTGCTGCCTGCCGGTGGTCGGGAACGTCAGAGCAGCAGCTGGGACAGGGTGTAGATCACCAGACCGGCCAGCGCGCCCACGACGGTGCCGTTGATCCGGATGAACTGGAGGTCGCGCCCCACCTGGAGCTCGATCTTCCGCGAGGTCTCCTCGGCGTCCCAGCGTTCCACGGTGTCGGTGATCAGCGTGGTGATCTCGGTGCGGTAGTGCGACACCACGTACACGGCGGCGCTCTCCAGCCAGCCGTCCACCTTGCCGCGCAGCTCCGGCTCGGTGGCCAGCCTGCGGCCGAGGCCGCGCAGGCCGTCGCGCACCCGCAGCCGCAGCTCGCTGGACGGGTCCTCGGCCGCGTCCAGCAGCATCTTCTTCGCGGTGCTCCAGGCGGAGGCGACCAGGTTCTGCACCTCCGGGTGCTCGATGACCTGCTGCTTGATCTGCTCGGCCCGCTCCATCGTCTTCGGGTCGTGCTGCAGGTCGTGCGCGAAGTCCACCAGGAACCGGTCCACGGCCTTGCGCATCTGGTGGTCCGGGTCGGTCTTGACCGCCCACGCGAACGACAGCACCTCGGTGTAGATCTTGTCCGCGACCATGCCGTCGAAGAAGCGCGGCGACCAGGACGGGGCGCGCTGGCTCACCACGCGCAGCACCGTCGCGTGGTTGTCGCGCGCCCAGTCGTAGGCGCGGTCGCAGATCAGGTCCACCAGCTTGTGGTGGGTGCCGTCGGCGAAGACCTGGGACAGGATGCGGCCCAGCGGCGGGCCCCACTGCTGCTCCAGGACCTTCCGCAGCACCGACTGCTCCAGCACGGCCTGCACGTCGTCGTCGCGCAGCACCTGCACGGCACCGCGCACCGCGGTCGCCAGCTCGGAGGTGACCCGCTCGGCGTGCGCGTCGTCGTCCAGCCAGGTCCCGACCCGGGCACCGATCTCCGCCCGCCCCAGCTTGTCCCGCACCACCGGTTCGGACAGGAAGTTGTCGCCGACGAACGCGCCGAGGTTCTGGCCGAGCGCGTCCTTGCGGGTCGGGATGATCGCGGTGTGCGGGATCGGCAGCCCCAGCGGCCTGCGGAACAGGGCGGTCACCGCGAACCAGTCCGCCAGCGCACCGACCATGCCCGCTTCGGCGGCCGCGCGGACGTAGCCGACCCAGGCCGCGGCACCGGCGTTCTCCTGCCAGCGGGCGAGCACGAAGATCGCGGTCGCGAGGAGCAGGAGCCCGCCCGCGACGGCCTTCATCCGCCGCAACGCGCGCTTCTTGACCTGGTCCGCATCCGCCACCGAAGTCTGTGCCATCACTCGATTCTTGCAGCTGCCCGCACCGGCTCCGTTCGCTGAGCGCCGGAAATCGCCCGTGGTGACCGATCTCGCCCGACCGTTCACGCCGTGCGAGCGCCGTGCGCCTCGCGGTCCCGGCACGTGGGATCGCGGAGCCGTCCCGAGCAGTAGAGTGCCGGGCGTGCGATCTCCCGCCCTCACCTCCCGGTTGCGCCCCTTCACCTCGACGATCTTCGCGGAGATCACCGAGCTGGCCCGCGAGCACGGGGCCGTGAACCTCGGTCAGGGCTTCCCGGACACCGACGGACCGGCGGGAATGCTGCGGGTGGCGCAGCAGGCGATCGCCGACGGCGTCAACCAGTACCCGCCCGGTGCCGGCGAGCCGGACCTGCGGGCGGCGATCTCGGAGCACCGGAAGGCGCGCTACGGGATCGAGCACGACCCGGACGGCGAAGTGCTGGTGACCGTCGGCGCCACCGAGGCGATCACCGCTTCGATGCTGGCGCTGCTCGAGCCCGGCGACGAAGTCGTGCTCATCGAGCCCTACTACGACTCGTACCCGGTGGCGGTGGCGATGGCCGGGGCGGTGCGCCGCACCGTCGGTCTCCGCCAGAGCCCGGACCACCGGTTCGAACTCGACCTGGAGGCGCTGCGCGCCGCGGTCGGGCCGCGCACCCGGGCGCTGGTGGTGAACTCGCCGCACAACCCGACGGGATCGGTGCTCACCGATGTCGAACTGGCGGCGATCGCCCAGGTCTGCCGCGACCACGACCTGATCGCGATCACCGACGAGGTCTACGAGCACCTGCTCTACGACGGCCGGGTGCACACCCCGCTGGCGACGCTGCCGGGGATGGCCGAGCGGACGGTGACGATCTCCAGCGTGGGCAAGAGCTTCAGCGCCACCGGCTGGAAGATCGGCTGGGCGTGCGGTCCCGCGGAGCTGATCGGGGCGGTCCGCGCGGCGAAGCAGTTCCTCACCTTCGTCGGCGGCGCGCCGTTCCAGCCCGCGGTGGCGCACGCGCTGCGCCACGAGCTGGACTGGGTCGAGCAGCTGCGCGACGGCCTGCAGCGCAAGCGGGACCGGCTGGCCGAGGGGCTCACCGCCGCCGGGCTGGACGTGCTCGCGTCGGAAGGCACCTACTTCATCTGCGCCGACGTGCGCCCGCTCGGGTTCACCGACGGCGCCGAGCTGTGCCGGGCGCTGCCGGAACGGGTCGGGGTCGCGGCGATCCCGGTGCAGGTGTTCTGCGACGACCCGGAGCCCGTGCGGCACCTGGTGCGCTTCGCGTTCTGCAAGCGGGACGAGGTGCTGGACGAGGGAATCCGGCGGTTGCACGGCCTGGCCGGCTGATCCCGCTGCGCTCCGCGCCACGTCAACCACCGTGACCCAGGCAGAGGAAACCGGCTTCGCCGTGCGCGGCCTGGGCGGCGGCGAGCGCCTCCGCCGGGCCGATCCCCCGGCGCAGCGACGAGTGCAGCGACAGCATCACCTGCGCGGTGCGCTCGTCCGGCACCGGTACCACGCTGGCGATCACCGTCGCCGTGCCGCGCCCGAGCAGCGCCGCGGCCAGCCCGGTGAGCTGCCCGGCTCCGGCGGGCACCGAGCGCCCCGCTTCGCACGCGGAGAGCACCACCGTCCGCGGACCGCGCCGCAACCGGTCCAGGTCGTAGCCGTACATCGGGCCGCCCGCGAGTTCCAGGCAGGACAGCAGCGGCTGGTCGTCCCGGAACCGGCCGTGCGCGGCGATGTGCGCGATCGGTGCGCCGTCGACGGCGGCCAGCACCCGTTCCGCGTCGGCACCCGCCCCGGTCAGCAGTCGTCCACCACCGGCCCGGTGCAGCGCCACGACCTCGCTTTCGGCGTGTTCCAGCCCTGGTCCGGCCACCCACACCGGGTCCGCTGAGGCGCACTCGCGCGCCGCATCGACCCGACCGCGCAGCCACGCCCGCAGCGACGGGGCGACGGTGACCCCGCGTCCGCGGCAGAGCGGGAGCGCGGCCCACGGCACCGCGTGCAGCGCGCCGGTCGGCACCACCACCAGCCGTCGCCCGGGTGGCAGTGCGCCCGCCATCGGCCGCAGCAGCAGCCGTTGCACGACGGCTGCCGACTCGGCGGCGCTCGCCGCGTACAGGGCCTCCGCACGCGGATCACCGGACTCCGCCTGCCGCGCGAGGAGGTACCGCAGCCGCTGCGTCTCGTGCACCGCGTCCAGTTCGGTGCCGAGCTCGTGCAGCCGGGCCCTCCCGTCGACGACGGAGATCGCGTGCAGTGCGCCCTCGTGCTCGAACAAGATCCAGAGGACGTCGCGGCCCAGCGCCGCGAGCACTTCGGCGGACCCGGCGGGCTGCGCCGCGTCGATCGTCCCGCCGTCGACGAGCAGCGCCCGATCCCGCACCTGCCGCTCCATCGCGTCGATCTCGGACAGCGCGGAGCGCAACCGGGAACCGTCGGCCCCGGCCGCACCGGACACCGCGGCGCGCAACCGCACCAGGGCCGAACCGAGCTCCGGATCGGTGGGCGGGCGGACCGAGCGGCGGTGCGCCGCGCCCAGCCGGTGCCGCTCGACCCAGCGCAGCACCAGGCGCGGATCACCCGAGCGCAGCGCGGCACCGACCGCGACCGCACCGAGCTCCTCGGCCAGTCCGAACGCCTCGGTCCGCGGTTCCCAGGCGGCGATCCCGCTCGCGTAGCTCGCCACCGCGCGCAGCCCGCGGCGGCAGGCTTCGAACAACCGGCCGTCGTCCCCGGCGTCCGCCGCGCGCAGCGCTTCCGCCAGCCAGCCCACCGTCAGCTGCCGGGTGGACCCGGGCCCGCCACCGCGGCCGGTCGCGGCGAGCTCCAGCAGAGCGCGCGCCGTGCTGCGCCTGCCCGCGCGCGCCGCCTCCCGGCCTGCGACGAGCCACAGCTCGGCGGCGGCCGTCGTCCAGCCGTGCTCGGCGCAGGCGTGTCCGGCGCGCCTCGCCGCGGCCAGCGCGTAGCGGGACACCTGCCCGACCCGCAGCCGCGCCTGCCACTCCACCGCCACGGCCAGCGCGGCCCAGGAGTGCCGCCGCTGCGAGCGGAACAACCTGGCCGCGCAGCGCGCCGGGCGCACCGCGGCCGCCGGATCTCCCGCGCGCAGCGCGCACCCGGCCAGAGCCAGCCAGGTGTCCCCGAGCCGCGCCGCCCGGCCCAGCCGCTGCAGCCGGGACGCGGCGCGGTGCAGTTCCTCCCGCGCCTGGTCGTGCAGGCCCGCTTCGGCCAGCGCTTCGGCCCGGTCGACGCGGATCTCCGGGTGCCCGGCGGGATCGGCACCGGCGGCGCGCGCCTCGTCGAACAGCCGCAGCGCCCGCGGCAGGTCCCCGGCGCGCAACGCCACGCAGCCCCGGTTGTGCCTGCACAGCGCGGCGCGCTGCCCGCGCCCGGCGGCGCGGAACCGCTGCTCGGCCGCGACCAGGTCGGCTTCCGCCTCGCTGAGCCGGTTGCGGTACAGGTGCGCGAGCCCGCGCGCCACGTGCGCGTTCGCCGCCCACTGGTGGTCGTCGTGCTCGGCCAGTCCCGGCAACGCCGCGGAGAGCACCGCGACCGCCTCGTCCTGCCGGTCCTGCTGGAACAGCAGCACACCCCGCAAGCAGCTCGCCCGCACCGCGTCCTGGCCCGTGAGCTGTTCGGCGGCGGCCTCCAAGTGCCGCCACGCGCCCTCCGGATCGCCCCGGTCCAGCTCCACCCACGCGGCGGTCAGCAGGACCTGCGCGGCCCGCTCGGGCAGCCGTTCCCGCCGGGCCGCGGCCAGTGCGACCCGCGCGTG
Source organism: Saccharopolyspora sp. NPDC047091 (assembly GCF_040643635.1). Classification (NCBI taxonomy): domain Bacteria; kingdom Bacillati; phylum Actinomycetota; class Actinomycetes; order Pseudonocardiales; family Pseudonocardiaceae; genus Saccharopolyspora; species Saccharopolyspora sp. NPDC047091. Next base: position 45,684 of record NZ_JBEYUS010000001.1, on the reverse strand, counting down.
CTGGCGGGCCTCCGCCGACCGGCCGCGCTCCACCGCGACCAGCGCGCGGATGTGCCTGGCCAGCACCCGCAGCTCCGGATCACCGGACCTGGCGAGCCAGCGGTCCGCAGCCCGCGCCGCCCCCTCCGGATCCGCGCAGACCCGGTCCCGCCACCGCACCGCCGCCGAGATCCGCTCCGCACCCGGCGCCAGGGCCGTCCCGGCGCTCAACAGATCAGCCAATCCGCGACGGCGGGCGCGGCACCCGCCGACCGGAACACGACGCCCAGCGGCCCGGCGGGCACGTCCGCCACGCGGAACGCGCCTGCCTCGTCGAGCTCGGCGACGCATTCCCCGCCGGCGTGCCGGAACAGCACGTCGCCCGCCGGCCGCCGCTGCCCGGCCCGGCTGATCACCAGGCCCGCGGCCCGGAACAGGCCCGGCACCGTCTGCACCAGGTCGAGCTCCACGATCCGCCCCGGCATCAGGAAGGTCAGCACCCGCGGTTCGGCCGGTTCGGCGGTGGCGCTGCCGGACCGGACGGCGGCGGCCGCGTCGGCCGAGTCCCCGACCAGCTCCAGCGACGCCGCGCCCGAGCGGGAGCGCGCCAGACCCGCGGCCGCGTACCCGGCATCCCGCACCCGCCCCGGCGCCGGATCGCGGAGTTCGAACAGATCGCGCAGCACCCGCAGCTCGGCGGGCATTCGCGGGCTCATCCGGCGGCCTCCTCGGTGTTCCCGCCGTTCGCCAGCCGCTCCCGCAGCGCGGCGAGGCAACGCCCCTTCTTCGGGCCGATGCTGCCGCGGGGCATGCCCAGCGCCTGGCCGACCTGCGCGTAGCTCGCGTCCGGAGCCACCGCCACGACCCGCAGCAACTGCTGGCAGCGGCGGGAGAGCTGGGCGAACGCCAGCCACATCCGGGAGGCCGCCATCGAGTGCAGCGCGCTGCTCTCCGGACCCGCACCGGGGTCCGGCAGGTCCAGCATCCCGGTGTCCCAGCCGACCGGGGATTCCCGGCGCCGGGCCTTCGACAGCCGGATCGCCTCCCGCCGGGCCGTCGTGGCCAGCCATCCCGGCAGCGCGCGCGGATCCCGCAGGCTGCCGAGGTTCTCCGCCAACGACAGCCACGTCACCTGGCACACGTCCTCCGCGTCAGTGCCGTTCGCGGAGTACGCCCTGGCCGCCGCCCACACGACCGAGGCGTGGCGGTCGACGAGCTCCCGCCAGGCCGCGGCCTCACCGGTCGCGGCGCGGGCCAGCAGCCGGGCGGTGTCGTCGGATTCGGAGACCTCGTGCACGGCGTGCATCGCGCTCCCTCCCCTCAAGATCGATGTCCCGAGTAAGAGGAACGAACCCCCCGCGCAGATTCACCGAACGCCGATTACCCCCCGAACGGGTAACGCGCCACCGCCGCCCGGGCAGCCCCGTCCGCATCGGCGCCGCCCCGGACCGCGCTCGCCGCGGCGGCCGCGACCTGCGGTGCGGCGAAGGACGTCCCGCTCCAGCTCGCGTAGCCGTAGCTCCGCCCGCACGTCCTCGGCAGCAGCCGCACGTGGCTGCTCACCACGTCCACCCCCGGCGCGCACGCGTCCACCCAGTCCCCCGAACCGGAGAACTCCGCCGGGGCACCGCCGGGCCCGCTCGCCGCGACGCCCAGCACCTCCGGCAGCGCCGCGGGCCAGAACGGCCGGCCGGAGCCGTGGTTCCCGGCCGCGGCCACCACCACCGCGCCGTCGAACCGGGCGAGCTCGGCCACCAGCGCGGGCGGGCACCGGTCGCCCGCGGTGTGGCACCCGGCCGTCAGCAGCACCACGTCCACCCGCTCCCCGCGCGCCGCGGCGTCCCGGCGCAGCGCGCGCAGCCCGGCGGCGACGGTGAGGTCGTCGGTGAACCCGAGCGAGGACAGCACCCGGTGCGCCCGGATCACGACCCCCGGCGCGTGCCGCAGCAGCACCCCGGAGACGAAGGTGCCGTGCCCGGCCTGCCGGTCCTGCTCGGTGTCGCCGTCCGCGTCGAGCACCTCCGGCACCGGGTCGAACCAGTCGCGGCCCGCGAACCACGGGTGCGGATCGCAGCCGGTGTCGAGCACGCCGACCACCACGTCCCACCGTTCCCGGGCCGGTTCCGGGACGGGAGGCGCGGGCTCGGCGTCCGAGCCGGTGCCGAACAGCACCGGGGTGCCGAACATCGTGGCGGAACCGACGTGCACGTGGTTGGCGCTGACCTCGGTGAACTCGTCGGCGATGGTCACGCAGTGGTCCCGTTCGGCGGCGCGGAGCCGCACCCGGGCGAGCTCCAGCTCCTCGTCGTGGTCGACGCCGTCCACCCAGCGGCGCAGCCGGGACAGCACGGGATCCAGCGAGCCGCGCGCGGCGATCAGCTCGCCGCGCCGCACCAGGCATTCGCCAGGGCCGCCGGGATCGTGCACCAGGAGGTCGTTGCCGTAGCGCGCCCAGCCTTCGCCGAGCTCTGCGACCGTCCACCGGGTGCCCGATATCGAATCCACAGGGGACACTGTGCGATCGGTCACCACGATCGTCCACTTGAGGCATACCGTCGGGTGAAATTCCCCGGCATCCCGGTGGCATCGAGCCAACTGCGTTCGCCGCAACCGGTGGTAGGACACCGCCTGTCCGGGTGGTTGATACCGAGAAGGGCTGCCGCTCATCCTATGGCGAGGGGAGCATTGACCCCTCGCGTTCGGCAGGAGCGGACCGACAGGCGGTGATGAGGGTGACCGGGAGCTGCGCGCAGCGCGGACACTGGTCGCGCCTGCGCGCCTGGACCGCCCGCGCCGCGGCGACCGCCGGGCTCCTCGGCGGCGCCTGGCTGCTGGCCGCGGGTCCGGCCGAGGCCGCGCCGCAGCACGAACTGGTGCCCGCGGTGCAGGTCGAGGTGGCTGAACCCGACATCGCCCCGCTCTCGATCGAACGGCCCGCGGCACCGAGCACCCCGGAACCGGTCCGCGTGGACCAGGCCTCGACCGCGGCCGAGCAGCTCGGCGTCGCCGACCTCGCCACCGACATCACGGCCGGGGTGCGCGAGGAGCTCGAACCCGTCACCGAATCCGCCGGACCGCTACGCGCCGAACCGGAACCCGCTGAACCGGACGAGGTGCACCAGCTCGCCGCGGACCAGGCCACCGGCACTACACCGGACACCGCACAGCCATCCGACGGCACCGCACTCCGCGGCGCCGACCCGGGGCCCGCCGCACCGGCACCACCCGCACCGACCACCGCTCCGGACCGCACCGCCTCCGAGCACGCCATGCCACCCGCTGCGGCGGATCCGGAGCCGCAGCCCACCCCGGCGCCCGCGCCGGTGGACCACGGCGGCACCGCACCGCACCAGGTCCCGCCGATCGCACCGCCCGTCGCGGTGACCGCGGCCGCGGCACCCGGTGGCTCGGGGCCCGGAGCGCGCTGGATGCACGCCGTGCTGCCGACCCGGCCGCAGCTGCCCGGCCCGGTGCGCGCCGTCGGCGGGCACATCGAAACGGTCACCTCGCGCGGCATCGCGCTGATCGAACCGTCCACCTCCCCCGACTGAACCGGGCCGGCGGCACCCGGCTCCGGGGGCCGCCGCACCACCGAAGTCTCCGGTCCGGCCGACTGCGCCCGGCGGGACCGGTCGCGGGGCGCTTGCAGGCACGTGCACCAGGAACATTGACCCCTCCTGAGCTGCGTGCCGCGCCCCGGTCCCGGTGTCGCAGTGCCCCAGCGGCACCGGGACCGCACCCGAGATCGCCTTCCGGCACGACGAGGGGCCGTGCCGGAAGGCGATCCGGTCGCCCGTCCCGTGCGGCGCCTCAGCTGATCGGCTCGTCCAGGGGCCCGAGATCGGCGATCCCGTCGAACCGGCCCGCCGCCGCGGCCAGCCTGCGCACGACCTCGCGGTGCTGGTCGACCGGCAGCGCGTACGGGATCCGCAGGTAGCGCTCCAGGTGCCCGTGCACGGCGAACCGGGTGCCGGGCACCAGCCGCAGCCCGTGCTCCTCGGCGGCGATGGCGAACCTGCTGCTCACCGGCGCCCCCAGGTCGCACCAGAGGGACAATCCGCCGTCGGGGACCCGGAACCGCCAGCCGGGCAGCTGCTCGGCGAGCTCCGCGATCATCGAGTCGCGCATCCCGATCACCTCGTCCCGCCGTGCGCGCAGCGCAGGCCCCGGGTCGGCCAGCAGTTCGGCCAGCACCAGCTGTTCCAGCACCGGGCTGCCGAGGTCCATCGCCGCCCGTTCCAGCAGCAGCCGCTGCACCAGGTCCTCGGGCGCCCGCACCCAGCCGAGCCGCATCCCGCCCCAGAACGTCTTGCCCGCCGACCCGAGCGTGATCACCCGGTCCTCGCCGAACGCGGCCACCGGCGGCGGCGGGGTCCGCCCGGTCAGGTCCAGTTCCACCAGGGTCTCGTCGACGACGGCCGTGGTGCGGGTCCGGCGCAGCATCGCGACCAGCCGTTCCCGGTCCGCCGCGGTCATCTGGATGCCGGTGGGGTTCTGGAAGTCCGGGATCAGGTAGGCGAGCTTCGGGGTGGTCTGCTGCAGCGTGGCGGCCATCAGGTCCAGGTCCCAGCCCTGCCCGAGCATCGGCACCGCGACCGCTTCGGCACCGGCGCCGCGGATCGCCTGCAGCGGATTGGGGTAGGTGGGGTGCTCCACCAGCACCCGCTCGCCCGGGGAGACCAGGGTCCGCAGCACCAGCGCGAAGGCGTGCTGCGCGCCGTTGGTGACCAGCACCTGCCGCGGGTTGGTCGGCAGACCGCGGCGGGTGTGGTGCTCCGCGATCCGCTCGCGCAGTTCGGGCAGGCCGAGCGCCTGGTAGCCGTGGCCGCCGAGCTCCGCCGGGATGCGGCAGCGCGCCCGGTCCAGCGCGGCGGTGAACTCGGGCGGCGCGGGCAGCGTGGCCTGCGCCAGGTTGATCAGGTCGGGGGTGGTGGGCGGCCAGCCGCCGGGGTCGGTGTGCGCCCGGTCGCCGGGCAGCCGCACCCACGAGCCGGAGCCCTGCCTGCTGGCCGCGAACCCTTCGCCGCGCAGCAGGTCCAGCGCGCGCACCACGAGGGTGCGGCTGACGCCGAGGGCGTCGGCGAATTCGCGTTCCGCGGGCAGCCGGGTGCCGGGCGGCAACCTGCCGTCGAGCACGAGCTGCCGCACCGCCCGGTGCAGCCCGCCGGAGGTGGCGCGGCCGGAGTGCCAGGTGCCGAGCAGTTCCGCGATACCGCGGGCGCCGATCCGTCCTATCACGCGAGACATGAGTCCAATAGTTCCAGATTGGCTCTCGTGAACGAGACCAATACCGCCGTATCAACGAACCATGGCTTCAACCGCAACCACAGTGGATCTCTCCCCGATGCCGGTCTCGGTGCGCCCGGCAGCCCGGCTGGCGCAGTTGTTCGGCGGCTTGGCGCTCTACGGCACGAGCATGGCGCTGATGGTGCGCGCCGAGATCGGCCTGTCGCCGTGGGACGTGCTGCACGACGGGCTGACCCGCCTGCTCGGCTGGAGCTTCGGGGAGATCACCGCGCTGACCAGCGTCGTGGTGCTGGCGCTGTGGATTCCGCTGCGGCAGCGACCGGGCATCGGGACGGTGGCGAACGTGGTGGTCATCGCGGTGTCGGTGGACCTCGTGCTGGGCCTGCTGCCGCCGGCGCACTGGCTGCCAGGGCAGGTGGCGCTGTTCGTGGCCGGGCTGGTGCTCAACGGGGTCGCGACCGCGGTGTACGTGGGTGCGCGGCTCGGACCGGGACCGCGCGACGGGCTGATGACCGGCCTGCACGCGCGGACCGGCTGGTCGGTGCGGCTGGTGCGGACCGGGATCGAGGTGGGCGTGCTGGTCGTCGGGTGGGCGCTCGGCGGGTCCGTGGGATTCGGGACGGTGCTGTACGCGGTGGCGATCGGGTGGATCACCCAGCTGTGCCTGCCGCTGGTGACGGTGCCGGGGCACCGATGATGGGGGCATGGCGAACGTCGAGGTGGCCGAACGGCCGGGTGATCGGCTGACCCCGGGTTCCGGGGCGAGCGAGGACGTGGTGCTGGTGCTGCCGAACGCGGTGGCGGTGCTGGACGGCGCGACCTCGCTGCGCCCCGGCACCCGCTCCGGCGGCTGGTACGCGGAGCAGCTGGCCGGAGCGCTGGAGCCGCGGCTGGCGGATCCGAGCGCCGATCTGGCGGACCTCCTGGCCGGGTCGATCGCCGAGGTGGCGGCCCGCTTCGACCTGCGCCCCGGCGAGTCGCCGTCCAGCACGGCGGCCCTGCTGCGCTGGGACGAGGAGCAGGTGGAAGCCCTGGTGCTGGCCGACAGCCCGATCGTGCTGGACACGTCGGCCGGGGTTCGGGCAGTGACCGACGACAAGCTCGCCGCACTGCGCAGCCGGAACCGAGGCGGCGGCTTTCGGGATCGGCTCCGGTCCGGCGGCGGGTTCGACGCCGGGCACCGGGCGGCGCTGGGCTCGGCGATGGACCGGACGTCGCGCCTGCGCAACGTCGAAGGCGGCTTCTGGGTGGCGGAGGCCGTCCCGGAGGCCGCCGCGCACGCCACCCGAGCGCGCCTTCCCCGCCGAGAGGTGCGGGCGGCGCTGGTGATGACCGATGGCGTGTCCTGCGGCGTGCAGGACTACGGGATCTTCTCCGATTGGTCCGCGCTGCTGGACGCGGTGGACCGCGGCGGTCCGGCCGCCGTCCTCACCGAAGTGCGCGCCACGGAGGAGGCCGATCCGCGGGGCGAGCGCTGGCCGCGCCCCAAGCGGCACGACGACCAGGCGTTGGCACTGGTCCGGTTCGCGGACGACACCCGCTCGGGTTGAATCCACCACGATCCGGCGAAAAAAGATCTCTGCACCTAGAGACAATCCGCATACCACCAAGTAACCTGGTGGTGTCCACCTGACCCCCAGGGGTGGACTTCACGCCCCCGCACTCCCGGTGACCCCCAGGCCGGTCGAGCGCGGGGGCGTCCTACGTTCGGGTGGAATTTGTTTTCCTGCGCAACGGAGTTCCGCTTCACTCGTTTGAGTGGGCAAGGGAACCTGCCGCCACCGTCGGCAGTCGTACCGGACGGCACGCAGCACGCAGTTGGGGAGGGATCGCCCGTGGACTTGCACACCCGGATCGAACTGTTCGGTGGCCCAGAAGACGGCCGGGAGATCACCCTGCCCGCGGGCGCGGCCGGCGGCCCGCTGTCCCCCATCCCCGTCCCCCGCGACGGCGAGGACCCGACCGCCGCGTACGTGAAGGACCACCAGCGGCCGCACGGGGTGTGGATCTACAAGTACACGCCGAGCCCGACGATCCGGCAGTTCCCGGTGCAGTGACCTGGCCTCCTGCGCCCCCGCGAGCGGTGGCCACCAGTCCAGGACCACCCAGCCAGCAGTGATCCGAATCACTCCGAACAACCGGTCGCTTCCTGTCGCGTCTTCCGTACAGATCACGAAGCGAGCGACAATTTCGGAGGCAATCATGCGCAGCACCGCCATCGTGGGTTCCGTTCTCGCCGCGGGCCTTTCCCTCGTCGGAATCGCCGGCATCGCGGGGGTCGCGAATTCGGAGGCCACCACGAACTTCATGGGCGCCAAGTCCAGCTACCCCTCGGTCCCCGGCCCGCAGCCGATGGACGTGTCCCAGGGCGCCCTCCAAGCACCCGACGGCTCCTACTGGGACGTGTACTCCCGCGACGTGAGCGGCGGGCACGCCGGCGCCGAGGACGCGCACAACGTCATCGGCCGCTACCTCGACCTCGACCCGTCGCAGGTCACGGGACCCAACGGCTACGCCGAAGACGTCTTCGGCAACTACGACTGCTCGCTGGTCACCCAGCAAGGCACCCCGCGCACCGGCGTCAGCTGCGACGACGGCCAGCTCCCGGTCGTCGCCTTCCAGCAGGCCGGCTGACCCGCGACACCACCACGCCCGCGCAGCTCCACGAACGCACCACCGCCGATACGGCGATCGAATACGCGCATCGCGCGACCATTCCACTCCAGCACGAATAACCCGATCGCCCCCGCACGCCCGAATGCGGCAGCAGCCAATTCGACAGCACCAGATTAAATCGGCAGCAATCCGGGACCACGCACCATTCCGCTGGCCACCCCGCGCACCCACGCGCGGGGTGGCCAGCGTCCTTCTCGCACCACCCTGATCTCACGACCCTCGGCTCACGGCTCACAGCCCACAGCCCACAGCCCACAGCCCACAGCCCACAGCTCACGGCTCACGGCTCACGGCTCACGGACGAAGCTGAGCACGCGCCAGGGCGGCCCCCTCCCGGTCCCGCGCGACGCGGCCCCACCACCGCTCCACGCACACGGCGACCGCAGCTTCGGCACGACAACCACGCCTCAGAACGAAACAAGCCCCACCGGGATCCGGTGGGGCTTGCTTGTGCCAGCTCTCGAGCGTGGCCAGGGGCGGGGTCGAACCGCCGACCTTCCGCTTTTCAGGCGGACGCTCGTACCAACTGAGCTACCTGGCCATGGCGTCCGACTCTGCAGCCGTTCGCTCTGGCGACCCAGACGGGACTTGAACCCGCGACCTCCGCCGTGACAGGGCGGCGCGCTAACCAACTGCGCCACTGGGCCATGTTCTGTTGTTGCGTACCCCCAACGGGATTCGAACCCGCGCTACCGCCTTGAAAGGGCGGCGTCCTAGGCCGCTAGACGATGGGGGCTTGGCCGATTCGACACCGACCCGGCCTTACCTCCAACCGGCTTTTCCCTTTCGGGGCGCCCCGTTGGCAGTGATGAAAGCTTACGACACACGCTCAGCGGCCTTGCACAGGGGGGTCCCTTAAGCCGCATCGCGCGGCTCGGCGCCCGTCCGGGCGTCCGCGGCCGACCCCCACCATAGCTTCCTGACCAGTATTTTTCACCCGAATGTCGGGGGACCGGCCGAATGCCCTCCGAGGGCGTCGGGGGGCCGGAACCGGCCGCCGGGGGTGCCGGGCAGGGCTCCGGGACGGAAAACGGGTTCTTGTGACGGCGGTCTCAGATCGTGGGGCGGGGGGCCGCCGCCGGGACCGAGGGGTTGTCGCGGAGCCAGTCGGCCGTCGCGATGCCGCCGAGGACGACGCGCCAGATCTCGCCGGTCTGCTGGGCCGCGCCGATGCCGCGGCCGGTGCTGAGCACCCGGACGCCGACGAGCGTCGCGTACAGGACGCGGGTGGCGGCGGCCGGATCGATCTCGGGCCGCAGCAGGCCGTGCTCGGCGGAACGCCGCAGCAGGCCGGCGAGCAGCTGCTCCCAGCGGGCCGCGGTCTCCTGGTCGCGCATCGCCAGCTGCGCTCCCGCGCGGACCACCACGTCCCGCTCCAGGATGCGGACCACCTCGTCGACGAGTTCGACGGCGGTGGTCAGCGGATCCAGGCCGCGGCCCGTCCAGCGCTGCCAGATCTTCGACCAGACCTGCGCCTGGAAGCGGATCAGCGCGGACGCGACGGCGTCCTTCGACGGGAAGTGGAAGTAGAAGGCGCCCTTCGTGACACCGCTGCGCCGCAAGATCGCGCTGAGCGGGGTGGCGTCATAGCCGGCGCGGTCGAACTCCTCGGCAGCAGCGATGACGATGGCACGGCGGGTGACTTGCGCCCGACGCTGCTGGGGCATGGGACGGCTCCGGCGGCTGGGACGTCGACCATGTCTCAACGCTCACCAGATCCGGCGACACGGCCCACGAAAGGATGATCAACTACGCCACGCGAAGTTACCGCGCCACCCCCACGGGTGCCCATCCGCCGTTCCCGTGTCCCACTGGTGATCTTGCCGGAACCGACCGGTGACCTGGAGGGAACTCGAAAGAAACCGCACGGTATGTTTTGCGCGAGCCCCACGCCGGGCTCACGTCTTCCCGCGAGGTGAGCCACCGGGGGGTGCCCGACCTCGCGGGAAGACAACCCCGGCGCAGCCGTGCCCGATCCGCTCGCCACGACCCCGCGATGATCCGCCGATCCGGCGTCGCCGACCCCGTGCCCAGCGACTTCCCCGTGCGCGGTGGCAGCACCCACCGCGCGCGATGATCCGGAACGAGCGGCTCGCCGCGGCCCGACCGCGCGATTCCGCCGAATCCGATCAGCGGGTGACCGGTGGCTCGCCCTCTTCGTCCGGGACGAGCCCGAGCATGTCCAGCAGGAGCCGGCAGTCCTCGGCGCCCTCGGAGCCGCGGGCCACCGCGACCCGCGCCCGGTGCACTTGTTCGTCGGTGATCCCGGCGGGCTCGCCGCTGCGCGGCGCGGGTACCACCGAGGTTGATCGGCCAACGGTTTCTTCCTGCTGCGACAGGAACTTCCGCACGTCCAACGACCCGTACATGACGCCTCCCCGGCTCGGGTTTCGGCCGCAGGTTATCCACAGCTTGTGCACAGTCGCAGCCCCCCACAGAGTGATTCAGCGGAGACGCTGAGTAATCACGGACCGTGGTTCTCTCCACTGGGGAGGGGCGGACCGTCCACGCCGAACCGGATGGCCGTCCACTGTGGAACGGACCGTGACCCGACCGCCGGGAACGGGCGGCAAGGCCCGCGGGTCCGGACGCCGGGACGACCGGGCGGGTCCGCGGGCACCGCGTCGGCGCGGTGGCTCCGGGCGCTCCGGCTGCTCCGTCCGGATGCGTAGCCGGGGTAGTCGTGGTCGCGGTGCACCGCTCACGGGATGCCGTCACCCGGCTGTGTTCGGGTGCCCGTCCACCGGGTGAAGCGAGCGGTCCGCGGGCCGATCGGGTCGACGTCGAGTAGCTGACTTCGCGGCTGCTCCCTCCCGAAATCGAGGTCGCCGTGCCACAATCGTGAAGCTGACCCACCCCCGGTCAGCGACTGTGGAGATCCCCTCCGACCCCCGCGCTCCTCCCCCTGGCGTGGGGGTCCTCCGCTGCCCGGGTGCGACCGGCGATCGCCGACACGCCGCCTGCGAATCGGACACAGCCACTCCACGTTTCGCAACGGAACCGTTATCGTGTGCGCGTGGCTCTAGGACGAATGAAGACCGGACGCCGGCAGCAGGACGCGCGGGGCAAGTCCGCGAACCAGCAGCAGGCCAACGAACCGGATCACGAGCTCGACTCGTACCTCGCGGCCTTGGCCCCGAAGGAGGACCTCGAAACCACCGGTTCCGGCCGCGGTTTCGGCGGTGCCGAGGTCTACCAGCTGCGCCTGCCGCTGATGGCCAACGAGAAGCTCAAGGAGCTCGCCGCTCGCCAGGGCACCTCGCCCGGCGCGCTGGCGAGGGATTGGGTGATGCAGCACCTGTCGCAGTCGGAGGAACCGGCACCGGAACCGCCGCGGGCCGCGCCCCAGCAGGAGGCGACCCCGGCGTGGCCGCAGCAGGAGGCGGGTTACGAGCAGCAGGGCTACGGCCAGCAGCCCGAGTACGACCCGTACGCCTACGCCTACGGCGGCGAGACCGACACCGAGATCACCATCCCGCGCGGCGGCCGGCTGCGCTGACCCCGTCCCGGCCGCGGCCGGACCCCGACCCCCGACCACCCCGGAGCAGTCCCCGAACTCCGCCGGTGGAGGCGACCCCCGACCGCCTCCGCCGGCGGTTCCACGTCCGGACCGCGCTCACAGCCCCAGTTCGCGCGCGATGAGCATGCGCTGGACCTCGCTGGTGCCCTCGCCGATCTCCAGGATCTTCGCGTCCCGGTAGAAGCGGCCGACGGGCGTCTCGTTCATGAACCCGTAGCCGCCGAAGATCTGGGTGGCGTCCCGCGCGTTGTCCATCGCGGCGTCGGACGAGGTGAGCTTGGCCAGCGCCGCCTGCTTGCGGAACGGTTCGCCGCGCAGCATCCGGGACGCGGCGTCGTAGTAGGCGAGCCGGGCGTTGTTGGCCCGCAGCTCCATGTCCGCGATCTTGAACCGGATGGCCTGGTACTCGCCGATGCGGTGGCCGAACGCCTCCCGCTCGCCCGCGTACCGCAGGCATTCGTCGACGCAGCCCTGGGCGAGCCCGGTGCCGAGCGCGGCGATCGCGATGCGGCCTTCGCTGAGGATGGACAGGAACTGCGCGTACCCGCGCCCGCGCTCGCCGAGCAGGTTCGCGGCGGGCACCCGGCAGTCGTCGAAGGACAGCTCGTGGGTGTCGGAGGCGTTCCAGCCGACCTTCGAGTACTTCGGCGCGACGTGGAAGCCGGGGGTGCCGGACGGCACGATGATGGTGGAGATCTCCTTGCCGCCGTCGGGCTTGCTGCCGGTGACGGCGGTGGCGGTGACGAACCCGGTGATGTCGGTGCCGGAATTGGTGATGAACGCCTTGGACCCGTTGAGCACCCACTGGTCGCCGTCGAGGACGGCGGTGGTGCGGGTGGCTCCGGCGTCGGAACCGCCGCCGGGTTCGGTGAGCCCGAACGCGCCGAGGACCTCCGCGGTGCACAGCTTCGGCAGCCAGGTGCGGCGCTGCTCGTCGTTCCCGAAGCGGGCGATGGGCATGGCGCCCAGCGACACCCCGGCTTCGAGGGTGATGGCCAGCGAGGAGTCGATCCTGGCGAGTTCTTCCAGCGCGAGGCACAGCGCGAAGTAGTCGCCGCCCATGCCGCCGTGCTCCTCGGCGATGGGCAGTCCGAACAGGCCCATCGCGCCCATGGTGCGCACCAGCGGGTACGGGAAGGCCTCGCGTTCGTAGTAGTCGCCGATGACGGGCGCGACCTCCTTGCGGGCGAAGGTCCGCACCGAGTCGCGCAGGGCTTCGTGCTCCTCGCCCAGGCGGTGGTCGATCATGTCAGCTCTCCTCGGGTCCGGAGGGTAGGGCGGCGAGCACGGCGAGCGGCTGGTCGAGCGCCACCGGCTGCCCGGGTCGGGCGGTGACCTCGGTGACGGTCCCGTCCAGTGGGGCGACGACGGTGTGCTCCATCTTCATCGCCTCCACCACGAACAATGTCTGTCCCTTGTGGACTTCCTGGCCCGCGGTGACCTCCGCGGCGAGCACCGTGCCCGGCATCGGGCTGGTGACGGCACCGCCGGAGCCGCCGCCGCGTTCGGCGCGCTCGGCCAGCAGCCGGTGCTCGGTGACGGCCCAGGTGCGCCCGTCCGCGGCCAGCCAGGTGGTGTCGCCGTCGCGCGCCCAGCGGTACCGGCGGGTGCGCGACCGGTGGGTGACGGTGAGCAGGTCGCCGTGCAGGAACGCGCTCGCCCGGCTCGGTTCGCCGTCGACCAGCACTTCCGCGTCGGAGGCGCGGCCGCGCAACCGCACTTCGGCGTCCGCGAAGCGCCAGGTGCTCCACGCCGGTGCGCCGAGCCGCCAGCCACCAGGCACGTCCCACGGGTCGGCGGTGCGCGGGTCCGGTTCGGCGGCGGCGAGGTCGGCGAGCGCGGCGGCCACCGGCACCTCGGCAGGCACCGGGTCGGCGGTGAGCTCGGCCAGGTTCCGCTCGATGAGCCCGGTGTCGAGCTCCCCGGCGAGCACCTCGGGCCGTGCCAGCAGCGCCCGCAGGAACGCCACGTTGGTGATCACCCCGAGCACCGCGGTGTCGGCGAGCGCGGCGTCGAGCCTGCGCAGCGCGTCGGCGCGCGCCGGGCCCCAGGCGATCACCTTGGCGAGCATCGGGTCGTAGTCCGAGCCGACGACGGCGCCCGCGGCGATGCCCGAGTCGACCCGCACCCCGGCCGGTTCGTGCACGGCCAGCACCCGGCCACCGCTGGGCAGGAAGCCGCGCGCCGGGTCCTCCGCGTAGACGCGGGCCTCCACGGCGTGCCCGTCCACCCGCAGGTCCTGCTGGGCGAACGGCAGCGGTTCCCCGGCGGCGATCCGCACCTGCAGCGCGACCAGGTCGAGGCCGCGGCGCTCGCCGACGGCGGTGACGAGTTCGGTGACGGGGTGCTCGACCTGGAGCCGGGTGTTCATCTCCATGAAGAAGAACTCGTCCGGCCGGTCGGCGGAGACGATGAACTCGACGGTGCCCGCGCCGACGTAGCCGACGGAGCGCGCCACGGCGACGGCGGCCTGCCCGATCCGGTGCCGGGTGGGTTCGTCGAGCAGCGCCGACGGCGCCTCCTCGATGATCTTCTGATGCCTGCGCTGCAGGCTGCACTCCCGCTCGCCGAGGTGCACGACGCCGCCGTGCGCGTCGGCGAGGACCTGCACCTCGATGTGCCGGGGCCGGGCGACGAACCGCTCCACGAACAGGGTGTCATCGCCGAACGCGGCGCCGGATTCGCGGCGGGCGGCGGCGATCTGCGCGGGCAGGTCGGCGGGGTCCTCGACGCGGCGCATGCCCTTGCCGCCGCCGCCCGCGGACGGTTTCAGCAGCACCGGGTAGCCGACGTCGCGGGCGGCGGCGATCAAGTCCTCGTCGGTCATGCCGGGTTCGCTGCGACCGGGGACCACGGGCACGCCCGCGGCGGTGACGGTCGCCTTGGCGCGGATCTTGTCGCCCATCGCCTCGATCGCGGCGGCGGGCGGACCGATGAAGGTGAGCCCGGCTTCGGCGCAGGCGCGGGCGAACCCGGTGTTCTCGGACAGGAAGCCGTAGCCGGGGTGCACGGCCTGCGCGCCGGTGCGCAGCGCGGCTTCGACGACGCGCGGCACCGACAGGTAGCTCTCCGCGGCACTGCTCGGTCCGATGTGGACGGAGGTGTCGGCCTCGGCGACGTGCCGGGCGTCCCGGTCGGCGTCGCTGTGCACCGCGATCGACCGGATGCCCAGCTCGCGCAGGGTGCGGATCACCCGCACCGCGATCTCCCCCCGGTTGGCCACCAGCACCGCGTCGATCCGGGGACCGACCGCCTCGGCGGCCACCTCCGCGCCGACCTCGACCACCACCGCGCTCACCTCGTCCTCGTCGCCGCTGAGAAGCCGTTGGGAACCTGCTGGACTCCGCTGGGCTCCGCCGGGAATCCGCTGGAATCCGCTGGAATCCGTCACATCCGGAAGACGCCGTAGCCGACCGGTTCCAGCGGCGCGTTCGCCGCCGCCGACAGCGCCAGGCCCAGCACGGACCGGGTCTGCTTCGGGTCGATCACGCCGTCGTCCCACAACCGGGCCGTGGAGTAGTACGGGTGGCCCTGCGCCTCGTACTGGTCGCGGATCGGCTGCTTGAACTCGTCCTCGGCGTCGGCGGACCACTCCTCGCCGCGCGCGTCGAACTGGTCGCGGCGGACCGTGGCCAGCACCGAGGCGGCCTGCTCGCCGCCCATCACCGAGATCCGCGCGTTCGGCCACATCCACAGGAACCGCGGCGAGTACGCCCGCCCGCACATCGAGTAGTTGCCCGCGCCGAACGAGCCGCCGATGACCACGGTGAACTTGGGGACGCGCGCGCAGGCGACGGCGGTGACCATCTTGGCGCCGTGCTTGGCGATGCCGCTCGCCTCGTACTCCTGGCCGACCATGAACCCGGAGATGTTCTGCAGGAACACCAGCGGGATGGAGCGCTTGTCGCACAGCTCCACGAAGTGCGCGCCCTTGAGCGCGGATTCGCCGAACAGGATGCCGTTGTTCGCGACGATCCCCACCGGATGCCCGTGCAGCCGGGCGAAGCCGGTGACCAGCGTGGTGCCGTAGTCCCGCTTGAACTCCTGGAACCGGCTGCCGTCGACGATGCGGGCGATGACCTCGTGCACGTCGTAGGGGGTGCGGCTGTCGGTGGGCACGGCCGCGTAGAGGTCGTCCGGGGACACCAGCGGTTCCTCGACGGGCCGCACGTCCCAGGGCCGCGGTGCGCGCGGGCCGAGGGTGTCGACGATGGAGCGCACGATGCGCAGCGCGTCCGCGTCGTCCTCAGCGAGGTGGTCGGTGACGCCGGAGGTGCGGGAGTGCAGGTCACCGCCGCCGAGCTCCTCCGCGGTGACCTCGGCGCCGGTCGCGGCCTTCACCAGCGGCGGGCCGCCGAGGAAGATGGTGCCCTGCTCGCGCACGATCACCGCTTCGTCGCTCATCGCCGGGACGTAGGCGCCGCCCGCGGTGCAGGAGCCGAGCACGGCGGCGATCTGCGGGATGCCGCGGGCGGACATGGTGGCCTGGTTGTAGAAGATCCGGCCGAAGTGCTCGCGGTCCGGGAACACCTCGTCCTGCCTGGGCAGGAACGCGCCGCCGGAGTCCACCAGGTACAGGCAGGGCAGCTCGTTGTGCAGCGCCACCTCCTGGGCCCGCAGGTGCTTCTTCACCGTCATCGGGTAGTAGGTGCCGCCCTTGACGGTGGCGTCGTTGGCGACGATCACGCATTCGCGGCCCGCGACGCGGCCGATGCCGGTGATGATCCCGGCGGACGGGGCGTCGCCGTCGTAGAGCTCGTGGGCGGCCAGCGGGGAGAGCTCCAGGAACGGGGAGCCGCGGTCGAGCAGCGCGTCCACCCGGTCCCTGGGCAGCAGCTTGCCGCGTTCGACGTGCCTGCGCCGCGACTTCTCCGGACCGCCGAGGCGGGCTTCGGCGAGGCGGGCGTCGAGGTCGGCGACGAGCGCGGCGTGCTCGGCGGCGAACCGCGCGGGGCGCTCGGCCGCGGGGTCGAGCGCGCTGGTCAGGACGGGGGCATCCACCGGCGTTCCTCCTGCTCCGGACTGCGTCGACCGCGAGTTAGTCATCGTTAACCAACGTCGATGTTAACGGCGGCTAACTTCGGCGTCTAGTATCTGCTCCGATGACCGGACCGGCCACCGAACGCCCGAACCGCCGCGCGCAGCTGCTCGACGCGGCGGCCGAGCTGTTCGCCCGCTACGGCTTCCACGGCGTCGGCATGGACGACATCGGGCGCGCCGTCGGCATCTCCGGGCCCGCGCTGTACCGGCACTTCCGCGGCAAGGACGCGATGCTCGCCGAGATGCTCACCGGCATCAGCGACCGGCTGCTCGACGCCGGGCGCAGCCGCGCAAGCGCCACCGCCGACCCGCGGCTCGCGCTGGACGAGCTGGTGCGCAGGCACGTCGAGTTCGCGCTCACCAACCCCGCGCTGATCACCGTGCACCTGCGGGACCTGGACAGCCTCGCCGCCGAGGAGCGGAACCGGGTGCGCGAGGCGCAGCGCGGCTACGTCGAGGTGTGGGTGGACGTGCTGCTGCGGACCCGGCCGGAACTCGACCGGGCGACCGCGCGGGCCTCGGTGCACGCGGTGCTCGGGCTGATCAACTCCACGCCGTACAGCACGCACCTGGGCACCGCCGCCATGGCGGAACTGCTGCACCGCATGGCCATCGCCGCCTTGAGCTGACCGTCTCCGCGTCATCCGTCCGGAGGACCGCACCGGATTGCAGGGCCTCCGACCAGCGCCAACACTGAACGCCGAGGTCGCGCCGGACGGGTTCCGGCCCGGGCCGCCCGGCCCGGCAGCGGCCCGCGGCGCCCCCGGAGGACACCCGCATGGCCACTTCGCCCGCACGGCCGGCA
This sequence comes from Saccharopolyspora sp. NPDC047091, assembly GCF_040643635.1. Taxonomy (NCBI): domain Bacteria; kingdom Bacillati; phylum Actinomycetota; class Actinomycetes; order Pseudonocardiales; family Pseudonocardiaceae; genus Saccharopolyspora; species Saccharopolyspora sp. NPDC047091. The sequence continues at coordinate 28,417 of NZ_JBEYUS010000001.1, read as the reverse complement.
CCGATCCCGGCGCGCCCTGTGGGCCCTCCGCGCACGCCCACCAGCTCGAAGTTCGCCGACTGGGCGCGGACCACCGACCCGAAGGCGATCGGCAAGCTGTACCTGGCGACCGCGTTCGCGTTCTTCCTGATCGGCGGCGCGATGGCGCTGCTCATCCGCGGCGAACTGGCCCAGCCCGGGCTGCAGTTCCTCTCCCAGGAGCAGTACAACCAGCTGTTCACCATGCACGGCACGATCATGCTGCTGCTGTTCGCGACCCCGATCGTGTTCGGCTTCTCCAACATCATCCTGCCGCTGCAGATCGGCGCGCCGGACGTGGCGTTCCCGCGGCTGAACGCGTTCTCCTACTGGTTGTTCCTGTTCGGCGGGCTGATGGTGCTCAGCGGGCTGCTGCTGCCGGGTGGCGCCGCCGACTTCGGGTGGACGGCGTACGCGCCGCTGTCCCGGTCCACCTACAGCGCGGGCCTCGGCGGGGACCTGTGGATCACGGGGCTGCTGGTCAGCGGGCTGGGCACCATCCTCGGCGGGGTCAACATGATCACCACGACGGTGTGCATGCGGGCGCCCGGCATGACGCTGTGGCGGATGCCGATCTTCACCTGGAACATCCTGGTGACCAGCCTGCTGATCCTGATGGCGTTCCCGGTGCTCACCGCCGCGCTGTTCGGGCTGCTGGCGGACCGGCACTTCGGGGCGCACGTGTTCGACCCGGCCACCGGCGGGGCCATCGCCTACCAGCACCTGTTCTGGTTCTTCGGGCATCCGGAGGTCTACATCGTGGCGCTGCCGTTCTTCGGCATCGTCACCGAGATCTTCCCGGTGTTCAGCCGGAAACCCCTGTTCGGCTACATCGGGCTGGTGCTCGCGACGCTGCTCATCGGCGGGCTGTCGGTGGTGGTGTGGGCGCACCACATGTTCGCGACCGGAGCGGTGCTGCTGCCGTTCTTCTCGTTCACCACGTTCCTGATCGCGGTGCCCACCGGGGTGAAGTTCTTCAACTGGATCGGGACGTTGTGGAAGGGGCAGCTGACCTTCGAGACGCCGATGCTGTTCTCGCTCGGGTTCCTGGCGACGTTCCTGCTCGGCGGGCTGACCGGGGTGCTGCTGGCGGCGCCGCCGCTGGACTTCCACGTGCACGACACGTACTTCGTGGTGGCGCACTTCCACTACGTGCTGTTCGGGACCATCGTGTTCGCGGTGTTCGGCGGGATGTACTTCTGGTTCCCGAAGATGACCGGGCGGATGATGGACGAGCGGCTCGGGAAGCTGCACTTCTGGCTGACGTTCATCGGCTTCCACACCACGTTCCTGGTGCAGCACTGGCTCGGCGGGGCCGGCATGCCGCGGCGCTACGCCGACTACCTGGCGACCGACGGGTTCACCGGGATGAACGTGGCCTCCACGGTGGGGTCGTTCATCCTGGGCGCCTCGATGCTGCCGTTCCTGTGGAACGTGTTCACCAGCTACCGGCACGGGACGGTGGCGAACGTGGACGACCCGTGGGGGCACGGCAACTCGCTGGAGTGGGCGACGTCCTGCCCACCGCCGCGGCACAACTTCACCGAGCTGCCGCGCATCCGCTCGCCCCGGCCCGCGTTCGAACTGCACTACCCGCACATGCTGGACCGGCTGGAAGCCGAGGCGTACGTCGGCGGGCCGCCGCCCAACCGGTCCATTGAGGACGACTGAGCTCGTTGGGCGGACTGCACAGCCGAGCCGCCGCACTCTGCTGACCTCGCACAAATCGTTTCAACCACGTAACGCCACCACCGCGGGTGGCGATCTTCCCGGTGGCGCGTTCACGCTGAACCGAACGAGTGGAAACCGGCCAGCGCGGCAGTGGTCCGCTTCATAGTCCCGCCGGGAACACGGTCCCCGGGGCTTAGTGTTGAACGCGTCCGGGGAGCCGCCAGCGACAGCCGGTCTTCCTGAGAAAGAGCTCCGAACACCGACGACCGCCGAAAGCAGCGGGGACCCTCGACGTCCTCGGCAGGCGGGTTCGGGGCGCTGACCCGGTCCGGAACTTTCGATTCAGGAGACCTCCTTGCCCATTGCCCTGTTGGCCCTGGCCATCGCAGCTTTCGGCATTGGAACCACCGAGTTCGTGATGATGGGGCTGCTGCCCGAAGTGGCCTCCAACCTGCACGTGTCGCTGCCCGACGCAAGCGGCTACATCTCCCTGTACGCCCTGGGCGTCGTCGTCGGCGCGCCGCTGCTCACCGCGGGCGGCATGCGGGTGCGGCGCAAGACGATGCTGATCAGCATGATGGGCCTGTTCGTCGTCGGGAACCTGGCCTCCGCGTTCGCCCCCACCCACGGGACGCTGCTGGCCGCCCGGTTCATCGCAGGCCTGCCGCACGGCACCTTCTTCGGAGTCGGCGCCGTCGTCGCCGCCGGCCTCGTCGCGCGGGACAAGCGGGCCCAGGCCATCTCGATGATGTTCATCGGGCTCACCGTCGCCAACATCGTCGGCGTGCCGCTGGGCACCCTGCTCGGGCAGTCGCTCGGGTGGCGGTTCACCTTCGCCGTCGTCGCCGCCATCGGCGTCATCGCGCTGATCGCCGTCGCCCTGCTCGTCCCGCAGCAGCCGAAGCCGACCGACGTGAGCCTGCGCGGCGAGCTCGTCGCCTTCAAGCGGCCGCAGGTGTGGCTGGCGTTCGCCGTGGTCGTGTTCGGCTTCGCCGCCACGTTCTCCTTCTACAGCTACATCAAGCCGCTGCTCACCGACGTCACCGGCTTCAGCCCCACGATGGCGACGGCGCTGCTCGCGCTGTTCGGCGTGGGCATGACCGCGGGCACCATCATCGGCGGGCGGCTCGCGGACCGGGCGCCGATGAAGACGCTGTACGTCTTCCTGGCGCTGCTGGCGGTGACGCTGACGACGTTCCTGGTGACCTCGCACAGCATGGTGCTGACCGCGATCAACGTGTTCGCGGTCGGGCTGGCCGGGTTCGCCGCCATCCCGAGCATCCAGGCGCGCATCCTGGACAAGGCGAAGGAGGCCCCGGCGCTGGGGTCGGCGAGCATCCAGTCCACGTTCAACATCGCCAACTCGCTCGGCGCCTACCTCGGTGGCCTGGTCATCGCGGGCGGCTTCGGGCTCACCGCGCCCAGCTGGGTCGGGGCGATCCTGGCGCTGGTCGGGCTCGGCTTCGCGCTGCTGTCCGGCTGGCTGGACCGCAGCCCGCGCTCCGGCGAGGTCGTGGCCTCGCACCGCGCCGAGGTCGAGCAGGCCGCGGAGGTCCCGGCCCGCTGACGGCTCGACGACGAGGGCCGGTCACCCACGCGGTGGCCGGCCCTTCGCACGTCCGGGGCCGTTCCCGGTGCGGCGGGGGCAGGTGCGGCGGCTGTGCTGCGGCGGGGCGGAAAGCGCTGGTCGACGGATGGCTTCCCGCGGTGCCGCGTGCTGTGATGGAGGACGCCCTGGGCCGGGAATCCGCGACCGGATCAGCGGGTTGCACCGAGTGGGTGATCCGCTGGGTAGCGGGTCGCACCCGGCAACGTTCGACCCTTTCGGAGGAACGAGTAGATGACCCAGGTTCCGAACCTCACGCTCAACACCGGCGCGGAGATTCCGCAGCTCGGGTTCGGCGTCTTCCAGGTACCGCCGGACGAAGTGATCGAACCGGTGGCCACCGCGATCGAGGCCGGGTACCGCAGCATCGACACCGCGGCCGCCTACGGCAACGAGGAAGGCGTCGGCAAGGCCATCGCCGACTCGGGTGTGCGGCGCGAGGACCTGTTCGTCACCACCAAGCTGTGGAACGACCAGCAGGGCTACGACAGCACGCTCAAGGCGTTCGACGACAGCATCACCAAGCTCGGCCTCGACTACGTCGACCTGTACCTGATCCACTGGCCCGCGGCCGGGCAGGACAAGTACGTCGACACCTGGCGGGCGTTCGAGAAGCTGTACAACGAGGGCCGCGCCAAGGCCATCGGCGTGTCCAACTTCCAGATCCCGCACCTGCGTCGCCTGTTCGAGGAGACCGACGTGGTGCCCGCGCTGAACCAGATCGAGCTGCACCCGAACCTCCAGCAGGGCGACCTGCGCGCGTTCCACAGCGAGCACGGCATCCTCACCGAGGCGTGGAGCCCGCTCGGCCAGGGCAAGGGCCTGCTGGACGACCCGACGCTGGGTTCGCTGGCGGAGAAGTACGGCAAGAGCCCGGCGCAGATCGTGCTGCGCTGGCACGTCCAGCTGGGCAACGTGGTGATCCCGAAGTCGGCGACGCCGTCGCGCATCCGGAGCAACATCGAGGTGTTCGACTTCGAGCTCGCCGACGACGACCTGGCGGTCATCGCGGGCCTGCACACCGGCACCCGCGTCGGCCCGGACCCGGACGTCCTCGGCGCCTGATCCGGCCTCCGGAAGCCCGTCCGACCAGGCGTCGGGCGGGCTTCCGCGCGTCCGCGGCCGGTTGACCTGGAGCGCACTCGAAGGACGAGGATCGCTGCCGTGACCACGACACCCTTGGACGACGGCTCCGTCGACGCGTACCTGCACCGGATCGGCCTGCCGCGGCGGGCGCCCTCGGCGGCGGCGCTGCGGGAACTGCACGAGGCGCACGTGCGCGCGATCCCGTTCGAGAACATCGACGTGCTGCGCGGACCGCACCCGGGGATCGGGCTCGACGTCATCGTCGACAAGCTGGTCCACCGGCGGCGCGGCGGCTACTGCTTCGAGCACGCGCTGCTGTTCGCGGCCGTGCTGGAGCGGCTCGGCTACCCGGTCCGGCGGCGGCTCGCCCGGGTGCGGCCGCACGAGCCGACCGGCTCGGAGACCCACCTGCTGCTGACGGTCCGGGCCGGCGGGCAGGACTTCCAGGCCGACGTGGGGTTCGGGGCCTGGATCCGCACCCCGATGCCGCTGCGGGACGGGGTGGTCGTGGACCAGGCGGGGTGGGAGCACCGGCTGCGCCGCGACGGGGAGCCGTGGGTCCTGGAGAAGCGCTCCGCGGACGGCTGGACGCCGCTGCACGCGGCCGACGAGCGGGTCCGGCGGCCGGTGGACTTCGAGGTCGCGCACCACTACACCTCGACGCACCCGAACTCCCCGTTCACCGGGCGGCTCGTGGTGATGCGGCTGGGCGAGGGCGTGCTGCGCCGCCTGGTCGGGGACGAACTGGTGGTGGAACGCGCGGACGGTTCCCGGGAGACCACGCGGGTCGCACCGGAGGAGCTGGGCGCGGTCCTCGCCGACCTGGACGTCGAACCGCCGCCCGACGCGCTGGCCGACCTGGTCGAGCACCAGCGCCGGCGGTGAGCCCCGGGGTCAGGCCGGGACGGGTCGCAGGACCGTGCTGCCGGAGCGCAGGGACGCGACCTGGCTGCGGGTGGCGATCCACTTCGGCAGCCTGCCGACGCGCTGCAGCGGCGTGCTGCGCTGCGCCGAGGTGAACGCCGCGGTGCGCGACACCTTCAGCACCCGGGAGCGCCGCTCCTGCTCGTAGGCGCGCAGCGCGGGCCCGGGTTCGCCCGTGACGTCCGCGAGCCGGTGCGACAGCAGCCAGGCGTCCTCAAGGGTCTGGTTCGCCGCCTGCGCGACCGCGGGCGGCATCGCGTGCACGGCGTCGCCGAGCAGCGTGCTGCGCGGCCCGCCCCACACCCGCGGGACGACGTGCCGGATGTGCGGGAAGAAGCCCAGGTCGTCCGGACCGACCTCGGCGAGCAGCGGCCCCACCGGGTCCGGCCAGCCGGTGAACATGCGGCGCAGGTCGCGCAGCGACAGCGACTCGTCGCCCTGCCGCCACGGCAGGTCGAACCACCAGTGCAGCAGGCCGCCGCCCGCGGGGATGAACCCGCAGTGCGCGACGCGGCCGGCGATGTTCACGGTCTGGTGCCCGTGCGCCACCGGGACGTCGCTGCGGGTGAGGCCCTGCCAGCTGGCCCAGCCGGTGTGCCGCGCAGGCCCGCCGCCGAGGAGCTCGCGGCGCACCACGGAACGCTGGCCGTCGGCGCCGATCACCAGGTCGCCCTCGGCGCTGGTGCCGTCGTCGAAGTCCACGACGACGCGGTCGGCGGTCTCGGTGACGGCGATGCAGCGGCGGCCGAAGTGCAGGACGTGCTCGGGCAGGGCGGCGGCGATCTTGCCGGTGAGCAGGCGGCGCGGGGTTTCGATGGTCGGGGAGCCGAGGCGCTCCGTGACGTCGGCCAGGTCCGCTTCCCAGAGCAGCCGGCCCGAGTCGGTGATGGACTTCAGGCTGTGCAGCGGGCGCCCCACGTCCTCCAGGGTGACGCCGAGCTGGCCCAGCGCGGCCGTCCCGTTGCTCCACACCGTGACCGCCGCTCCGCCGTCGCGCAGCGCGTCCGCATGCTCGAAGACCGCAACGTCGTGACCGCCGTCGAGGAGACCTTTGGCCACGGCGAGGCCACCGATCCCGGCTCCGATGACGAGAACGCGCATCGTATCCATCCGTCCTGCGAAGCTGGCTGGCTCGCCGATTTTAGCCAACAGTCCTACAAATCCGAGTTGTCGGTCCTCACATACAGTGATGAACATCTCTCGAACGGAGTAATGCCGGAGGTTAATCCACTGGGCGGCAACCGGACCCCGCCACCCCGTCCGCGGGGGAAGTAGGTTGCGGGAGCATGAGTCCTCGCGTCGCACCACCGTTCCGCGCCGACCACGTCGGCAGCCTGCTCCGCCCACCCCACCTGCTGGCCGCCCGCGACGAGTTCGCGGCGGGCCGCATCGGCTCCGACGAGCTGCGCCGCGTCGAAGACGAGGCCATCACCGACGTGGTGGCCATGCAGGAGGAGATCGGCCTCTCCAGCGCCACCGACGGCGAGTTCCGCCGCGGCTCCTGGCACATGGACTTCCTGTACCAGCTGCGCGGCATCGACCGGGTCGACGACTCCGAGCTGACGGTGCGGTTCCACAACACCGACGGCGACGTCGAGTTCGCCACCCCGGAGATGCGGATCGGCGAGAAGATCGCGCTGGACCACACGATCTTCGCGGACGCGTTCACCGCGCTGGCCGACCGCGCCCGCACCGCCACGCCGAAGCTCACCATCCCCTCGCCCGGCATGGTGCAGTACCGCGCGGGCCGGGCCTCGATCGACCGGGAGGTGTACCCGGACCTCGCCGAGTTCCGCGCCGACCTCGCCGCCGCCTACCGGGCCGAGGTGCACGCGCTCGCCGGGCTCGGCTGCCACTACCTGCAGCTCGACGACACCAGCCTGGCGTACCTGAACGACCCGCAGCAGCGCGCGAAGCTGCGGGAACGGGGCGAGGACGCCGAGCACGAGCACGAGCGCACCATCGAGATGATCAACGCGTCGATCGGGTCCCGCCCCGGATCGATGTCGGTGACCACCCACCTGTGCCGGGGCAACTACCGGTCCTCGTGGGTGGCGGAGGGCGGCTACGACTTCGTCGCCGAGGCGTTGTTCAACGAGCTCGACGTGGACGGGTTCTTCCTGGAGTTCGACGACGAGCGCTCCGGCGGCTTCGCGCCGCTGCGCTTCGTGCCGAAGGGCAAGCACGTGGTGCTCGGGCTGGTGACGACCAAGCGCGGTGAGCTGGAGTCCGCCGACGACCTGAAGCGGCGCATCGACGAGGCGTCCCGGTACATCGACCTGGACCAGCTGTGCCTGTCCCCGCAGTGCGGTTTCGCCTCCACCCAGGAGGGCAACGCCCTCGGCTACGACGAGCAGGTGGCCAAGCTCAGCCTGGTCGTGCGCACCGCCCAGGAGGTGTGGGGCTGACGTTCCGGCGTGCGGCGGCGGGACCGCGGTTCCGCCGCCCGCGCGCCCGGGATCAGGCGGCGGCTTCGAGGAAGCGGCCCGCGACCAGGCCCGGCTCCTCGTTCCCGTCGAACCGGACCCACAGCACTGGGCCGTCGAAGACCTCGGGAAGCCCCGAGGCGGTCTCCACCACCGTGCCGACCTGATCGCGGAACCGGCCGAACGAGGCACGCACCCGGGTGCCAGGCTCCAGCGGACTCGATGACTGCTCCATGGGGGTCGACGTTACGTGCCGTGGCCGCGGAACGGAAAACCGCGTCCGAGTGACGTGCGCATGAATACCGTGACCTGCGGTATCGACCTCCGGAACGGCCCCGGAAACGGGCGGAACGATCTTGTTCAGTGATTGACGTCACGATAACCGCAGGTAGAAGCGTTGCGAACGGGAAGGGGCGCGGGTGCGCACAATCCGGCGATCAGGGGAATTCGAGCTGGAGATCAAGCGGTCCCGGTTCCTGTGCGCGCTGTCCCGCGCCGATTCCGAAGAGCGAGCGCGGGAGTTCGTCGCGCAGCGCCGCAAGCTGCACCACGACGCCCGGCACCACTGCTCCGCCTACGTGCTGGACGTGGACGGCCGGACCCAGCGCTCCAGCGACGACGGCGAACCCGCGGGCACGGCCGGGGTGCCGATGCTGGAAGTGCTGCGGCACAACGAGATCACCCGGGTGGTGGCGGTCGTGTCGCGGTACTTCGGCGGGACGCTGCTCGGCGCGGGCGGGCTGGTGCGGGCGTACGGCGGCGCGGTGTCGGCGGCGCTGGAGCAGGTGGGGCTGGCGGAGCTGCGGCCGATGCGGCTGGTGTCCACCACGGTGGACTACCTGGTGGCGGGGAAGTTGGAGAACGACCTGCGCTCGCACGGGTTCTCGGTGTCCGATGTGGACTACTCGGAGCGGGTCCGGTTCGTGGTGCAGGTGCCCGCGGACGACGTCGAGGACTTCGGGCGCTGGCTCGCCGAAGCCACCGGTGGCGCCGCCGAACCCGTCCTCGGCGAGCTGGTGCACGCCGAAGTTCCCGTTCAGCGCCCGTAGAACCGGTGCATCACGAGTTCGAGCGGGCCGCGCTCGAACCTGCGCAGCCACCGCCCGGAGAGCCACAGCAGCAGTCCGCAGATCACCGCCCACAGCAGCACGACCCACCACGGCCGCAGCGGCTCGAACCGCACCTCGAGCCCGAATCCCCAGCCGTAGCACAGGATCGCCGCCAGCAGGTTCTGCAGCACGTAGCAGGACAGCGCGGTGCGCCCGACGGAACCGAGCCCGCGCCGCACCGGCCCCGGCTCTCCGCCGCGCAGCACGAGCGAGGTGATCGACCCGAGCAGGCCGAGCGCCACGAACGGCGGCAGCACGTACCGGTCGACGAGGAACCACTGCTGCCCGGCGAGCGTGGTGAGCAGGTTCAGCGGCAGCGCGATCCCCAGCCCGACCAGCGCGAACCGGTTCCGCAACCGCTGCCCGCCCGGCCCGCGCTCGAACGCGCCCGCCCGCCGCAACCGCGAGCCGATCAGGAACATGGCGACCGACATCGGGATGATGAACAGCGCTTCGAGCCGGTAGGCGGCGAACCCGTCGATCCGGGCGGCGACCTGCGCCAGGTAGCCGCCGTGGCTGAACAGGTCGGTGCCGGCGCCCGCGATCGGGGCGCGCGAGCTCAGCAGCCCGGCGGTGCCCAGCGCCACGAGCAGCAGGTGCACCGCGCCGCACCCGGCGATCCACCAGCGCACCGCCCGATCGCCGCGGCCGATCAGGTGGGCGACGAGCAACGACGTCACGGCGTAGCTCATCAGCACGTCGAACTCGAAGATCAGCAGGTAGTGCAGCAGCCCTTCGGCGAACAGCAGCGCCGCCCGCACCGGGTACCGGCCGGGCCAGGACGCGCCGCGGCGCAGCGCGGAGCGGTGCTGGAGTTCGAGACCGACGCCGAACATCAGCGTGAGCAGGGCCAGGAACTTCCCGTTGGCGAGGAACAGCAGCAGCGACCCCGCGGTCCCGTCGGCGCCGAGCAGCCCGGTGGGTCCGGCGGGGTCGGTGAAGATCCAGACGTTGGCGCCGAAGGTGCCGAGGATGGCGACGCCGCGCACGACGTCGAGCGCCGCCATCCGGTTGCCCGCGGGCGCGGGGCTGGTGATCGTCATGCTGTCCCCCAGGACGTGCCACTCGTTATCATGCAGTTGCATGGTAAACAGCGGCGCGAACCGTTGGCAATGCAGTTGCATGAAGAAGAGGTGTTGCGGTGCCCAAGCAGGTGGACCACGAACAACGCCGCAGGCAGATCGCCGAAGCGCTGCTGCGGCTCGCGGGAAGGGGCGGCGTGGAAGCCGTCAACCTCCGCGACGTCGCCGCCGAAGCGGGCATCTCGATGGGCTCGGTGCAGCACTACTTCCGCAGCAAGGAACAGATGCTGCACCACGCCGTCGCGCACGTGAACGACCGCGCCGCCGCCCGCATTCGCGACCGGCTCGGCTCCACCGATGCGCCGCGCGCCGTCGTGCGGACCGTGCTGCTCGAAATGCTCGCGCTCTCCCCCGAGAGCCGGGAGGAATACCTGGTGTCCGTGTCGTTCTTCCTGCGCGCGCTCGCCGAACCGGAGCTCGCCGCGGTGTACCGGCGCTGGTGGCCGCAGCTGGAGCAGTGGATCACCGACCTGCTGCGGGCCGCCCAGGACGCGGGCGAGCTCGCCGCCGAACTGGACCCGTCCACCGAAGCGCGCATCCTGCTCGCCGTCCCGGACGGGCTCTCCGTCGGCCTGCTGCTCGGCCACCACACCCCGGAAGCGGCGGTCGAACTGGTCGACCACGCGCTGGACCGGCTCTTCACCGCCAGGTGAACCCGCGGCCGGCGAACCGGCCGCCCACCTCGGCCGGTCCGGATCAAGCCGGTCCCGATCAGGCCGGTCCCGACCAGGCCGGTCCGGATCAGGCGACGAGCAGGTAACCGGCGGAGCCGGCCAGCACGCCGACGACGGCACCCACCACCACCTGCGCGGGCGAGTGATCTCCCAACCGCACCCGGGACCAGCCGACCGCCGCCGCGAGCCCCCACAGCAGCAGCCACCACGCCGAGTACACCACCGCCAGCATCGCCACCGCCCCCGCCGCGACCGCCGTGTGCACCGACACCTTCCACCACACCGTGATCAGCCCGATCACCAGCAGCGCGGCCAGCATCGCCACGTCCAGCGCCACCACCAGCCGCGGCGCCCCGGCCAGCACCAGCACGCCGAGCCCCAGCGAGCTCAACGAGATCAGCAGCACGAACGGGATCAGCCGTCCTTCCCGGTCGCGCACGTGGTGCCCGTCCCACCAACCGGCGCGGGAACCGGCGATGATCCCGGCCATCGGCAGCACGCTGCTGGTCAGCGCGACGAACACGCCCCAGCCCAGCGCCGCTCCCGGCGCGTGCGTCGCCTGCCAGGCCACCGCGATCGGCAGCAGCAGCACGATCACCGCGGGCGAGCACACCTCGGTGAGCACCCGCGCCACCAGGTCCGCCCGGGACGCGGGTGCCGGGCCGTCGAAACCGGTGCTCCCGGTCGTGCCGGTATCGATCTCCGCCATCGCGCCCCTCCCCGCTCACCCCGCGCCGGGTCCGGCGCACCGATCCCATGATCACCCACGGGGGCGCCGGGGCGGTGGCGGCGCGGCGTGCCGCGTTCGTTCGGCCTGACGGGGGGCGGGGCGCGGCGCCGGGGCGGCAGTGTGATCCGCGCGCACGCGCGCACGCGCGGGTCTGCCGGTCCGGCCGACGGGGTTCGGCTCGCCGGGCCGATGCGGGTTCGGCTCGCCGGGCGGACGCGGGTTCGGCTCACCGGGCGGACGCGGGGGTTCACTTCACCAGGCGGGACACGGGGACCCGCCGCGCCGGACGAACGCGGGATCCGCCTCGCCAGGCGGACGCGGGTTCACTTCGCCAGGCGGACGCGGGGATCCGCCGCGCCGGACGGACCGGTCATCCGGCGGCGGCGTTCCCGGGACGGATCAGCGGACCGCCCGCAACCGCGGCGCGGACGCCAGGGACTCCAGCTTCGCGGCGGACGCCGTGCCCGGTTCCGCGGTCAGCAGCACCACCCGGTGGTCGTGCCCGGGCACCCGCAGCTCCTGAAGCTCCAGGTCGATGAGCCCCAGCCGCGGATGCCGGATCCGCTTCGGCACCGCGGTCGCGGTGCCCAGCTCCTGCTCCCGCCAGTGCGCGGCGAACTCCGGATCGTGCGCGGCGAACTCGCGCACCAGGTCGGCCAGCCGTCGGTCCGCGGGATAGCGGGCGACGGCCTGCCGCAGCTCGGAGGCGACGTGCCAGGTGAACCCGTCCCCGGCCGGCTCGCACCGCAGCGGCCCGCCGCGCATCGACAGCCGGAGCACGTTGCGCTCCCCCGGCGGCAGCGCCGCGAAGTCCACCAGCAGCGCCGCCGCGGGCGGGTTCCAGGCGAGCACGTCGTGCCGGGCGTTCAGCACGTACGCGGGCACCGGGCCGAGCCGGTCCAGCAGCCGGCGCACCTCGGCGGGCACCTCCGCACCCGGTTCGGGGCTCGCGGGGGCGTGCCCGGCCAGCCGCCCGAGGTGCTCCCGCTCGGCGCCGGAGAGCCCGAGGGCGTCCGCCAGCGCGGCCAGCACCTGCGGGGACGGGTGCGGGCCGCGGGCCTGCTCCAGCCGCTCGTAGTAGTTCGCCGACACCCCGGCCAGCGCCGCGACCTCCTCGCGCCGCAGCCCGGGGGTGCGCCGCCGCACCCCGGCGGGCAGCCCGGCCGCGACGGACGAGCGCGCCTCGCGGCGGCTGCGCAGGAATGCACCGAGGTCTCGTTTGCCCACGCCACCAGCCTGGCACGGCCCGCTCCCCGCATCCACGGATCGGCGGTCCGGGGTTCGGCCGGACGTGCCCGCGGCGCGCGGACCGACCGAGGGTGGACGGCGAGAACCCGGACGAAGGAGGGACCCGTGTCCACCCCGAACTCACCGGCCGACGTGATCGACCGGTTCACCGCGCTGCTGCTCGCCAAGGACATGGCGGGCGCGATCGACCTGCTCGCGCCGGACGTGGTCTTCGAGGCCCCGTTCGCGCACGGCACCCCCGCCCGCGTCGACGGGCGCGAGGGGATGCGCGCGTACCTGGCGGACTACCCGGACCGCGTCGACATCACCGGCTTCCCCGCCTACGAGCTGCACCGGACGACCGACCCGCGGCGGGTGATCGCCGAGTTCACGGCGCACGGCCGCACGGTGCGCACCGGCGAGCCGTACGTCATGCCCTACATCGCGGTGCTGACCGTGGTGGACGGGCTGATCACCCACTACCGGGACTACTGGAGCCCGGTGCTGGCGGCGAAGGCCGCCGGTGAGCTGCCCGCGCTGGTCGCGGCGCTGGAGGTGGCGGAATGAGCACGCTGCTGCTCGGCGGGACGGGCACCACCGGCCGCCCGCTGTCCCGGTTGCTTCCGGAGGCGGCGGTGGCCTCGCGGAACCCCGGTCCCGGCCAAGTGCGCTTCGACTGGACCGAGCCGAGCACGTTCGCGCCCGCGCTGGACGGGGTGCGGGCGGTGTACCTGGTGCCGCCGCTGGCCGAGCTGGAGCCGATGCGGTTCGCGGCCCCGTTCTTCGACGCGGCGCGGGCCGCCGGGGTCCGGCGAGTGGTGCTGCTGGGTTCGCTGATCGTGCTGCCGGATGCGCCGGGGGTGGCCGAGCTGGTGGCGGCGGTGCGGTCGATGCCGGAGCCGGTGGTGCTGCGCCCCTCGGGCTTCATGCAGAACCTGCTCGGCGACCACCCGCTGGCGGAGGGGCTGCGGGAGCGGGACGAGCTGGTCAGCGCCGCCGGGGACGGCAGGCTGGGCTGGATCGACGCCGCGGACGTCTCCGCGGTGGCCGCGCGGGCGCTCACCGATCCGGCGGTGTCCGGCGAGCACCTGCTGACCGGTCCCGAGGCGTTGTCCTACGGGGAGGTCGCCGAGGTGCTCGCCGAGGTCACCGGCCGTCCGATCCGGCACCGGACGATGCGCACGGCCGAGCGCGCCGAGGTGTTCCGCGCGGGCGGCATCCCGGAGCCGTTCGCGACGTCCCTGGCCGGGGTGGACCGCGGTATCCGGAACGGGGAGGAGGACCTGGTGACCGGGGCGGTCGCGGAGCTCACCGGGCGGGCTCCGCGGTCGTTGCGGGAATTCGCCGCCGCGCATTCCGGCGAACTGGGTTGATCCGGCGGGCGGTTCCGGTCCTCCGCCGGGTCCGCCCGTTTCCCAGAACACCTTTTGCATATTCCAAAAAAGAACCTTCCATTGCTGCGAACGGGTGAGCATTGCGCGGATCAGCCCAATTCCACGACGGGATTGGTGAGGATCCCCGCTGAATCGAGAACCCGCGCGGGGAACGGGGCCGAACACCGGTCACCCGGTCAGCGGTGACCGCTCCCGTTCACCGGTTCCAGAATGAACGGGGACCGGCGCCTGTCGATGCACCGCAGGTCGGCCGAATTAGGGTTCGGCCGAAAAGGTCATCGCACCTCGCGCCCCGTTGGGAGGAGCGGTCATCACTGATCCACCACAGCCACGATGGACGGAGTTCAGCCTGCTCGCCCGGCTGCACCCGGGGACCCGGCAGTCCCTGCTCGCCCTCGGCTCGGAAGTGATCTTCGAGGCGGAGCAGAAGATCCTGCGGCAGGGCGACGACAGCACGCACGTGGTGCTGCTGCTGAGCGGATCGGCGAAGGTCCAGGCGTTGTCCGAGACCGGCGGCAGCACGCTGCTGGGCATCCGCTTCGGCGGCGACCTGGTCGGGGAGATGGCGGCGCTGGAGCGCCGGTCCAGGTCGGCGACGGTGATCGCGGGTTCGCACGCCCGCACCCGGCTGATCAAGTCGGCGGACTTCCGCCGGTTCCTGCACGAGCACTCGGACGCGGCGATCGCGATGGTGCTCATGGTCAACTCCCGGCTGCGGTGGGCGAACCGCCGCCGGATCGACAACGCGAACCTGTCGGCGACGCAGCGGGTGCCGCGGCTGCTGGTGGAGGCGGTCGACACCTACGGCGAGCAGGACCCGGAGGGCGGCTGGCGCATCGGGCCGCCGCTGACGCACGACGAGCTGGCCACGCTGGCGGGGGTGCGGCTGCGGACGGTGCAGAAAGCGCTGCGCGATCTCGCCGAGGAGGGCGTCATCGAACGGCGCTACCGCCGGATCATCGTCACCGATCTCACCGAACTCCGAAAAATCGCCGATTATTCCAACTGAACCCGCAGTTGTGCGTGTTCTTTTCGGCCTTCACACGGCAGTGTCTTCACCAGTGACCGCGGGTGCTCGAACCATCGGGTAAAAGGTCCGAACAGGGCAGTGACGACCTCCTCCCGCGCACCTCATCGTCGAGGGGCGAAGGGGCGCACGGGAACACCGCGCGGCACGGCTGGAAATGCGTCGCCGCGAGAACGGGGCCGCGGTGGCACGCGTTGCCCGAGTCGCATCGGGGTCGGCTCGGGCAACGCACCCTCGATTCACGCGAAGACGTCGGCGACGTACCGGGCCCGGTCCCGCTCCATCTCGGTCATCCACTCCGCGGCCCGCTGCTCGTCCGCACCGGTGACCTCCGCGTAGATCCGGGCGCAGGTGCGGTGCACCGCGGGCGCCATCCGCTGCCCGTCGCCGCACACGAACACGGTCGCGCCGCGTTCGACGAGTTCGGCCACCTCGGCCCGGTCCGCCCACAGCCGGTCCTGCACGTAGCGGACCTCGCCCTCCGGCTCCGCCGAGTACGCGGGCCGCACGTCGACCACGCCGGCCGCCGCCCACTCGGCCAGTTCGTCCCGGTACAGCAGGTCGGATTCCGGGCCGTGGCAGCCGAAGAACAGCAGCGCGGGCGCGGGCCGCACGCCCTGCTCGGCCGCGGCCAGCGCGCGGTCCTGCAGGAATCCGCGGAACGGGGCGATGCCGCTGCCCGCGCACACCAGCACCAGCGGCACGTCGAGCTCCGGCGGGTGGAACGCCACGTTCGACGGGCGCACGCTGACGGCGACCTTCGAGCCGGGCAGCGCCTGCGCGAGGTGGTTCGACGCGGCGCCCTCGTACCGGCCGGCACCGGACCGGGCGGGCTCGTTGAGCACGGCGACGGTGAGCGTGGCGCGCTCCGGGTTCCACCGCGGTGAGCTGGAGATCGAGTACTGCCGAGGCGTCAGCGGGCTCAGCAGCCCCAGGAAGGCGCCGAAGTCGAGCCCGCAGGCGGGGTAGCGCTCCAGCAGTTCCAGCACGGTCACCCCGGGCCGCAGCACCTGTTCGGCGTGCACCTCCGGGTCGGCGGCCAGCGCGCGCAACGCCTGGGCGTCGGGCGGGCAGGGCGTCGCCTCGGCGAGCTCCACCAGCTGCTTGCGGGTGGCGGGCCTGCCGAGCTCGACGTAGCTGCCGAGCAGTTCACCGGCGGCGACGTGGGCGCCGGTGGGCAGGAACGTGCCCTCCCCGCGCAGCACCACCTGGTCGTCGTGGGCGAGTTCGAAGCGGCTGAGCGCCCGCGCCACCACGGCGGGCGGGTTCACCGGCAGCACCGCGAGGTAGTCCCCGGCGCGGTACCGGGCGTCCTCGGGCAGCGCGATCTCCACGTGGTGCTTGGCACCGACGTCCGGGGAGCTGAGCAGCCGGTTCGCGACGACGGTCCCCCAGCTCAGGTCGTTGGCCCGCACGATGGGGTCGCGGACGGCTCCGACGTGTTCGGCGGTGAGCCGCGGCCCGGCGGCGGGGGCCGCGTCGTCGAGCCCGAACTCGGCGGCGACCGGTCCCCAGAACTCGCCGTACCAGTCGTCGAAGTCGCCGAAGAAGTCGCCGCGCGCGTCGGCCCGCCCGCGCGGCAGCAGCCGCTTCGCGCCCGCCCTGGCGAGGTGTTCGTCCACTTCGGACGGAACGGCCTGGTAGGTGCGGGCCCAGTCGGTGTTGCCGCAGCCGAACACCGCGTACCGCACCCCGTCGAGCGAACCGTCGGGCTGCTCGCGCAGCCAGCGCACGAATTCGCGCGCGTTGTCCGGCGGCTGCCCCTCGTAGGAGGAGGTGACGATGACGGCGACGCCGTCCGGCCCCAGGTCGCCCGCCGCGGCGTCGAGTTCGGCGAGCTCGCCGGTGCAGCCGCGCGCGGTGGCGTCGTTCGCGATGCGCTGCGCGAAGGCCTGCGCGGTTCCCGAGTTGGAGCCGTAGAACACCCGCACCGGCACGCCGTTCGGTTCGGCCCGCGCCCCCGCCTCGGGCGCGGACCGCTCGGCCGGGGTGCCACCGCGCACGATCCGCCGGTCCCGCCGGTGGACGTGCATGAACAGGCCCTCGGGCTTGATCGTCAACGTCTGCTTGATCTTGAGCCGGTAGTCGGGGTCGGCGGCGGTGACGTCGAAGCGCTGCAGCAGCATCGCCAGGAACAGCGTCGCCTCCTGCAACGCGAAGCCGCGGCCGATGCAGGAGCGCTGCCCGTTCCCGAACGGCTTCCACGCGTTCGGCGGCAGCGCCTCCGCCCGGTCGAAGGTGAACCGGTCCGGGTCGAAGGTCTCCGCGTCCGCGCCCCACACCGCCGGGTCCCGGTGCAGCCCGGGCACCACGACGAGCAGGTCGTCGTCCCGGTTCACCTCGTAGCGGCCGCCCAGCACGGTGCCGTCGGCGCGCGGCGACACCCCGAACGCGGGCGCGGTCGGCCACAGCCGCAGCGATTCCTTGAAGATCTGGTCGAGGTAGCCGAGCTTGCTCAGGTGCTCGAACCGCGGCACCTCGTCGCCCAGCACCCGGTCCACTTCGGATCGCGCGGTGGCCAGCACGTCGGGGTGGCGCAGCAGTTCGTGCAGGGTGAAGGTGAGCAGCCCGCTGGTGGTCTCGTGCCCGGCGATGAGGAAGGTGACCAGCTGGTGGCGCACGTTCTCGTCCGGCAGCCGCCGCCCGGTCTTCGGGTCGGCCGCGGTGAGCATCGTGTCGAGGATGTCGTGCTGCCCCTCCGGCAGCGGGTTGCGCCTGCGGTCGGCGATGAGCTCGTCGGCGACCTGGTGCATCAGCTCGACGTCGGCGGCGTACTGCTTGCGGGTACCGCGCATCAGCAGTTCCTGGCCGGGCAGCCGCCGCGGCCGCGCCCCGGCTTCGACGAGTCCGCGCACCATGGCTTCGACGAACGGGTTGAGCCGCTCCGCGTAGAAGCTGTTGAAGCGGTGGCTGAACGAGCACAGCGCGATCGTGTCGAGGGTGAGCCGGGTGGTGTCGTCGGCGATGTCGATGCGGTGCTCCGGGCCCTGGCGCTCCCACTTGAGCAGCAGCTGCTCGGCGATGTCGGCCATGCCGTCGAACATGGTGCGCAGCGCGGCGGGGCCGAACGCGGGCATCAGGATGCGGTGCGCGGACTGCCAGTTCGGTTCCTCGGTCCACGAGGTGAACAGCCCGTCGCCCGCGAAGTCGCGGACGTTGACCAGGGCGGCGCTGAGGGACTTGTCGAACCGCTCCTCGTCGCAGAGCTCGTCGACGAGCTCCTGGGACTGCACGATGATCACGTTCCGGCCGGGTAGCCGGAGCCGGAAGATCGGGCCGTGCTCAGCGGCCATCTCCACGAAGCGCAGCACGCCCTTCTCCGCGTCCAGCTCGGGCAGGTTGCCCACGAGCGGCTTCGGCTTGGGTTGCGGGATCGGGACGAGGTCCTGGGTGGTGGTCATCGGCATCTCCTGCGGGAGCGGGTGGTTCAGAGCCGGGTGCGGGGCCGGGCTTGCAGTCCGGCGAGCGCGTTGTCGACGACGGCGGCCGCGTAGGCCTCGGGCGAGTCGGCGGGCCGGTGCCCGAACGTGACGAGCACCGAGGCGGCGCCGTGCGCGGTCGTCCACAGCACGGTGCTGATCGCGAGCACGTCCCCGGTGAGCACGCCCTGTTCGAGGCAGCCCGCGACGCGCTCGGCGACGAGCCGGTACGCCGGGTTCACCGCGTCCGAGCAGTCGGCCTCGCCCTGGCAGTCGGCCTCGTCCGGGCGGCCGGCCTTGTCCGCCGGGCTGCCGCTCATGAACAGCGCCCGGTAGTGCACCGGGTCGTCCTGCGCGTAGCGCACGAACGCGAGCATCAGCTCGCGGAGCCCGTCGATGCCGCCCTGCCCGCCCGCCTCGGCGAGGTCGGCGGCGACGCGCGCGAAGCCGTGGGTGGCGAGCGCGCGCAGGATCGCCTGCTTGTCCGCGAAGTACGAGTACAGCGACATCGGCGCGCAGCCGAGGCGGCCGGCGAGCTTGCGCATGGTGAACCCGGGGAGGCCCTCGTCCCGGATGAGCTGCTCGGCGGCGGCGAGGATCTCCTGCCGCGTTTCGCCGCGGACCCGCTCGCGCGCGGTCTTGGCCACCACGTCGCACCTCCCGTGCCGACCGGCCCGACGACCGGTTTCGTACATGTACGAACCACTGTACATGTACGAACCGCGAGTGCCGCGGACCGCGCGCCACCGACCCGCCGCTACGCTCCGATCATGGATGTTCACCGCAGGGTGAGCCGAGGATGAGCCGACCGGGGACGACCGGGCGGATCGCCGCGCTGCTCGAGGAGGTCGACGACCTGCTCGACCTGGGCCGCACGGCGCAAGGCGCGGAGGAGAGCAGCGCGACCACCGCGGTGCGAGCGCTCCAGGACCGCTACCCGGTCTGGTACTCGCAAGCGCTCGCCGCGCTCCCGGACGACCTCCGCCACCGGTTCACCGGGCAGTACGAGTCCCAGCGGCCGCTGCTCGCGCCGAAGATCGACCGGTTCCTCGCCGAACCCCGCCGCCCGTGGGCCGCCTACGACTCCGTTCCCCGATTCCTCCGGAGCCACGGCCGGTGGCAGTACGCGCTGCGGCCGAGCTTCGAGGAGCCGCTGCGCGAACAGCGCCGGGTGCTGCTGGAAGCGCAGGGCAGGATCGGCACCGATCCCGACGTCGAACGCACCACCGGACGGCTGGTCGAGATCTTCCGCAGGCTGCCCGCCGCGCTGAACATCCTCGGCCGGGAACACCGGCAGCGGCAGGGCCTGCCCGTCGACGACGAGTACGACCTCCAGCGCGTCGTGCACGCCCTGCTGCGGCTGCACTTCGACGACGTGGAACCGGAGGAGACGACGCCGCGGCGAGCAGGCGGCTCCTACCGGATGGACTTCCTGCTGCGCCGGGAGCGGGTCGTGGTCGAGGTCAAGATGACCCGTCCCTCGCTCGGCGCCAGGGAACTCCGCCACCAGCTCGTAGACGACCTCTTCGGCTACCGGCGGCAACCCGGCGTGGCCGCGCTGCTGTTCGTCGTGCTCGACCGCGACCGGCACGTCGACAACCCGGCCGGGTTCGAGCAGGACATCGCGGACGACGACCCGGAGCTGCTGGTCCGAGCCGTCATCGCGCAAGGATGACGACCACCGCGATCACCGCAGCGGGAACGGCACCCCGCGCTGCTCGGCCGGGCGGGGGCCGAAGATCCGCCGCTGCGACTCGTCGATCGCGAGGTCGTTGATGCTGGCCTCGCGGCGGCGCATCAGCCCGTCCGGCGCGAACTCCCACAGCTCGTTGCCGTACGAGCGCCACCAGCGGCCGTCCGCGTCCCGGCACTCGTACTGGAACCGCACCGCGATGCGGTCCGCGGTGAACGCCCACAGCTCCTTGCGCAGCGCGTAGTCCAGCTCGCGGCGCCACTTCTCCCGCAGGAACTCGACGATCTCCGCGCGGCCGGTGACGAACCGGTCCCGGTTCCGCCACACCGAGTCCGCGGTGTAGGCGAGCGCGACCGCCTCCGGATCGGTGGTGTTCCACGCGTCCTCGGCCGCCTGGACCTTCTGCGCCGCGGTGTCGGCGCCGAATGGCGGGTACGGGGGACGTCCGGTCATGGTGCTCTCCTCTCGCGCGTCGGAGAACGTGCGTTCTCCGCGCTGCTAACCTAGAGAACGCACGTTCTCCACGCCAGGGAGCAGACCGATGGACCAGCGCACCGCCACCACCCGGCTGCTCGACGCCGCCGAGGAGCTGTTCTACGCGCGCGGCGTGCAGGCCGTCGGCATGGACGAGATCCGCGCCGCCTCCGGCGTCTCGCTCAAGCGCCTCTACCAGTGCTTCCCTTCGAAGGAGCAGCTCGTCGTCGGCTACCTGCGGCGCCGCGACGAGCGGTGGCGCGACTCCTTGGCCCGCTCCGTCACCACCCGCGCCCGAGGCGCCGAACAGGTGCTCGCCGTCTTCGACTGGCTGCACGAGTGGTTCTCCGAACCGGGTTTCCACGGCTGCGCGTTCCTGAACTCCTTCGGTGAGCTAGGCGCCACCAGTCCCGCCGTCGCCGCCGCGGTCCGCGACCACAAGGCCGAGGTGCAGCGCTACCTCACCACGCTGCTCACCGACACCGACGAGCCGCGAACCGACCGGAAGGCATCCGAGCGGAAGGCCTTGGCCGAGCCGAAGGCGGCGGCCGAGCGGGAGGCGTTGGCCGAGCAGCTCAACGTCCTCGCCGAAGGCGCCATCACCACCGCCGCGATCACCGGCACCCCCGCCCCGGCCCGCCACGCCCGGGCAGCGGCCGAAGCCCTCCTCGCCCACCGCTGATCCCCCGGAACACCGCCCACCGCGCCCGATCGCCGGGTACGGTCCGACGGCTTGAGCGGGCGCGCCCGCAGCTGCACTGCGCACCTACGATCACCGGCCGCTGCCGCTGGTGCTCGCGGTAGGGCGCCGGCTCTTCCGCCCGCCGCCCGCGGTGCTGCGGAAGCACTCGGCTACTGGGCGCCGAGGTCCGGAACGGTGAGGGAACCGTCGGCGGCGAGCGGGAAGCCCGGGTTGTGCGCGATCTCCCACGGATGCCCGTCCGGGTCGGTGAACACGCCCGCGTAGCCGCCGTAGAACGTCTCCGCCGGACGCCTGGTCACCACCGCGCCCGCCACCTCGGCCGCCGCGACGATCTCGTCGACCTCGGCCGCCGATCGGGCGTTGTGCGCGAGGCAGACACCGCCGAACCCGCGATCCACCGGCAGGCCGCAGTCCCGTGCGAGCTCCTCCCGCCCCCACAGCACGAACGCGCTGCCCCCGGTCTGGAAGAACACGGTTTCGCTGAGCTCCTGCCCGCGCCACCCGAGCCGCTCGTAGAACGCCTTCGCCCGCGCCAGATCGTCCACGCCGAGCGTGACCAGACTCACCCGCTGCTCCATCCCCGCAGCATAACGACGGCCCCCGACGGTCCCGGCCGACTCGGCGTCCGATCAGGGTCCGTGCGCACATGTCGCGGCCGTTCCCCTCCCCACGACATCGCGCTCTTGCCAGGAGAGATGTGGCCAGGTAGGCCTGCGCCATGTCGCCGCGGATCATCGCCGCGCACGAACGACTGGTCGCAGTCGAGTTCGGCGCCTTCTACTTCGGCAATTGGCCGATGGACGCCACAAGCGATCCACCACACTTGATACTCCGACATGCGCAGCCCGGTGTCGCGTTCACCGAAACCGGAGTCGGGTTCTACTCGGAGTGCTACGACGACGAGCTGGCACTGCTCCGAGTTCGATTCCTCGAATCCGAGCCGGCTCGTGACGGCGACGGGAAAAGCTTCCGGGGCGAGTTCTTCATCAGCTCGAACCAGCTTGCACCCACTACGGCGGGTGCGGTCCCGGAAATCCCTTTCACTCCACCTTTCCGGGGAGGCGTCGGCGTCCTGGCCACCCATGCGGCACCCACCGAAGATGATGTGCCGCTCGTACGCGACAAGTGGTCAGTGGACATCTGGCCCGTGCTGACCAGCGGAGCATGACCGGACGTCGCACGCGCCACCCGCGCAAAGGCCCTTCGACCGAAGAAGCGCGCGATCAGGGCTTCTTCCCGGACGGTGCCAGGTGCCACGGTTCTTCAGGTCGATGAGGACGTTCGGCCGGAACTTCCGCGGAAGGCGGTCAGCCGGCCCACCCGGTGGTGGCGTCGACGTTCACCATTTCCCCGCCCCGCAGGCATTCGTGCAGCAGCCCGCTGTCGGCCAGATGAGCGGCTGCCCGCTCCGCGCCTTCCGCCTCGGCGTGTGCAGATCGCCAGTGCGGAACGATCCGATAGGGCACCAGGCGGAGGCACTCCGGTGCGATGCCCGGCGGATAGCCCTCCGGCAGGGTGTCCGGGTCGTCGATGAGGTCGATGCCCCGGAGGTCCGGTCCGGCCACGCACGCTCCCGCCGAGTAGCCGCCGTAGACGAACTCCGGCCGAGCCAAACTGCTCCAGGAGGGCATCGCGGAACCCGGCAAGGGTCATGGCGCGGGCCAGGACGAACGCATTGCCGCCCGAAGCCCAGATGAGATCGAGTTCGGCCAAACGTCGGGAAAGGTCTTCCGCAGCGGCGAAGTAGTCGCGGAGATCGAGTTCTTCGCAGGAATAACCGAAGCTCTCGAACGTGCGCACCTCGCGAGCATGATCACGAGCACGCGAGCTACCGGCCCCGTCGTGCGCGTTCAAGACGACGCCCGCTTTCCCGCTGCGCAGGGTGCTGGGCAGGGCCGGTGGACGGCGATCGGCAGTCAGGAACCAGGAGCTCAGCAACAGCCTCATCAGCACCTCCCGGCCAACAGAGCGCGTCATGCTGATTGCTCATGCCGCCGTGGCCTGGCGACCAGCCTCTCGCAAGCTGGCCCGCCGATGCGGCTTCCGCCTGCACCGGGGTCAGCCGCCCGACAGAAGTCGTCTACCGGCATTCCAAGCCAACGCTTTGACGAATCATCGTGACCTTGGCCTGCGGGTGACTACGACCAACGGTGTCCCGCGCGGGGTAGAGCCAGCGTTGAAGCGTCAGTCGAACATGCCCCACGCTGGGCGTTGATCTGGAACTGGCGAGGCCGCAAACAGCGATGCACAGAGAACACGGCCTCGGGCCGGTTCCGGTTGCAGAATGTCCCGCACAGGCGCTCCGAAGACGACAACACGATCTGGTCGAATGTGAGGTGCGGATCACTCTGAACTGCTTCACTAGGGTCATGGTTGAAGGTGAGCAGGAATTCGACAAGTGGGCTCAGCGACGCGCTGAGCGCCGTGCTCAAGCCACGCCTCCCGACGCTTCAGAAGCTCCGCTTCGTCCCGCGATCCTGGATCGAGCTTATGTGCTGTGGCTGATGATCGGCGTCCCCACCGTCCCAGCTTTGGTGGGAATTGCCGTCATATTTGCAGCCCGAAACCTGCGTGCCGGGTATCGTGGAGCACGCTTGTTCTTGACAATATTCGCTCTCCCCCTGGCGATAATTCCATCATCTATCACATCAAAGGCGGCAGTCGGAACTACTCTGGCCTCATCAGACACATGGCGAGCACTAGTAATTTTTTTGTCTTTATACGGTTGACTGGTGGTGATCCTGGCCTGCGTCTTCATGTGGATGCCGGAAGTTGGCCGCCATTTCCGCGCTGTGCGGTCGAGCAAAGAATCTTAGCCGCAGCTGAATCGGCCCGCGCCCGAAAGGCGCGGGCCGTTCGGGGATGCAATGACACCACCCGACGCCGACCGCCCTGACCGACCGGTCGTCCGGCCCGATGATCGACATCGGACCGGACGCCCGGAATTCCGCTCAGCCGCTGGCCGCGCTGGTGTTGATCTCACCGTTGACCCCGCGTGGGAAGAATCCACCCGAGGTCGCCTCTTGAGCGGTGAGGTACACGATGTTGAGGACTTGCCCGGCGCTGCGGCTGTAGGTGACGCCGAACTGGTCGGTGGGCACGATGTTCGCCCTCCCGTTCTCGTCCACGACGCCCTGATCGAGGTCGTCGGCGCCGTCCAGGGAGTCCCGCGCATCGGAGAGCTTGACCGAAGCCTCCTTGAGGTCGCGGCCGAGCAGACCCGTCCCGAGCAAGCCGGTGTCCTTCGAGTACAGCGCACTGCGGATGTTCGCCGCGTGATAAGCCTCGGCAGCGAGAATGCCGGCGGCCGCCTCCAGGTAGGTCTTGTTCGACACCAGCGGCGCTGCACCCTTGTACGCGCTCACCCCGACGTCTTCGAACAGGTAAGCAGCCAGCAGGAAGTTGTCCTCGTTGGCGAACGGGTCGAAAGCCTCCCCGCGCCGTACGAGACCGGCGGCCTGCGCCGCGGCGGTGAAGCTGTTCTGCAGGTCGATCTCCGGTTGCGCCACCGCGGCCGACCCGAGGGCACTGCGCAGGAATTCCACGTGAGCGCGCTCGTCCGACGCGATCTCCTGCGCGTACTGGCGGACCATCTTGCTCTCGAACCGCACGGAACGACCTCCGGTGACGCCACCGCGGGCACCCGTGCCGCCAGTGAGCTTGTCCGGAATTCCCGCGCCGGTCACCGCATACGAGTAGAACTGCGCTTCGAGGTACTCCAGGTTGAGAGCGAAGTTCAGGATCGCTCCATCGCTCGGCGCCTCCGCGGCAGCAGCGACCGGCGCGAATGCCGTGGACGACATGGTCGCCGCGCCGATCACACCCAGACCGCCCAACCCGGCACTGCGCAGGAAGCGGCGTCGATCAGCCTGACCCTCCGCGCTCCGGTTGATCATTTTCACGACTTGGTTCCGACCGAACACGTGGTTCCTTCCCCCACTCCGGCGGTGTCGACCGTGATCACCTGGTCACCACCCGAATGGTCATCTCGACGGACGTCCGAGGTTCGTCGCCGATCAGGCGGCCGCTTGGTCCACCGTGAAGATCTAGCCGTGCGAGGCCGAAGGCGCCGGTGGGCCGCGTCGGTTGCGGGACTTCCGCGGGAGGTTCCGGCGACCCGTCGCTGCCCGTTCGACGGCTCGTCGCCGCATTCGTCGATCAGGCCGGTGGCGCGGGCTGCTCGGGCGCTCCACTGTGGGTCCGCCGGGCGCAGCCCCCGCTTCACCGCCCACGGCTCGTCCTGCCCGAGCTCTGCTCGCCGATTCGGATGTCAGACCACACGACCGGCGCGACTCCGGCTGCCTGGGCGGTTGCGATGCTCCGCGAACGGCGGGAAGCAGCCGAGAACCATGAAGGTCCCGTGTTCCCGGACAGCCTCGGCGGGCTCCGTGACCCGTCGAACACGTTGCGGGTCTACCGGCAGACTCGGGGCAGCGAGGGCTTCGCGTGGGTCACCTCGCACGTGTTCCGCAAGACGGCGGCGACGATCCTCGACGAAGCGGGGCTGACGGCTCGGCTCATCGCCGACCAGCTCGGGCACTCGCGGCCCTCGATGACGCAGGACGTCTACATGGGTCGGAAGTCCGTGAGCCGGGAGGCAGCGGACGTGCTCGAACGGGCGCTGGATACGAAGTCCGCCGCGAAAAGTGCACGTAAAGTGCACCGAGACACCGACGAAGATCGCTGATCAGCACGCTGACCAGGCGGGATGGTGGGGCGCCTGGGGATCGAACCCAGAACCCACGGATTAAAAGTCCGTTGCTCTGCCAGTTGAGCTAACGCCCCGCAGGGGCAGCCTACAAGGGCGTGGTCATCTCGTGTGGCGGCGGGCCGGAGTGCACCGGGGCCGCGCGGGGCCGCGAAGGTCGGGTTCGGCGTCAGGGACAATGGCGGGCGTGACCGTGCTCGATTCGATGGTGCCGACCGCCGAGAACCCGCCCGCGCACTCGCTGCGGATCGGGCCGCACGCGGTGGATCCGCCGGTGGTCCTCGCGCCGATGGCGGGGATCACGAACGTGGCGTTCCGCAGGTTGTGCCGGGAGTACGGCGCGGGGCTCTACGTCTGCGAGATGATCACCAGCCGGGCGCTGGTCGAGCGGCACCCGCAGACCATGCAGATGATCACGTTCGACGCCGACGAGCACCCGCGGTCGATGCAGCTGTACGGCGTCGACCCGGCGACCATGGGCGACGCGGTGCGGATGATCGTCGCCGAGGACCTCGCCGACCACGTGGACATGAACTTCGGCTGCCCCGTCCCGAAGGTCACCCGCAAGGGCGGCGGGTCGGCGCTGCCGTACAAGCGGCGGCTGTTCGAGGACATCGTCACCGCTGCGGTGCGCGCCGCCGAGCCCGCGGGCATCCCGGTCACCGTCAAGTTCCGCATCGGGATCGACGACGACCACCTCACCTACCTGGACGCGGGCCGCATCGCCGAGGAGTCCGGCGCGGCCGCCGTGGCGCTGCACGCGCGCACCGCCGCGCAGCGCTACTCGGGCACCGCCGACTGGAGCACGATCGCCCGCCTGAAGGAGGCCGTGCGCGGCATCCCGGTCCTCGGCAACGGCGACATCTTCAGCGCCGACGACGCGCTGCGGATGATGGCCGAGACCGGCTGCGACGGGGTCGTCGTCGGGCGCGGCTGCCTCGGGCGCCCCTGGCTGTTCCGCGACCTGCAGGCCGCGTTCACCGGCCGCGAGATCCCGCCGGGGCCGAACCTCGGCGAGGTGCGGCGGGTGCTGCGCAGGCACGGCGAGCTGCTCAGCGAGCACATGGGCGAGCAGAAGGGCGTGCGGGACCTGCGCAAGCACATGGCGCAGTACCTGCGCGGGTTCCCCGTCGGTTCCGACCTGCGGCACCGGTTCGGCCTGGTGTCCAGCCTCGCCGAGCTCGACGACCTGCTCGCCGACCTCGACCCGGACGTGCCGTTCCCCGCCGACGCGGAGGGCCCCCGCGGCCGCCAGGGCTCCGCGGGGAAGGTCGTGCTGCCCGAGGGCTGGCTGGACGACCCGGAGGACCGGTGCGTGCCCGCCGGCGCCGAGATCGACCACAGCGGCGGCTGACGGCGACGATGCGGATCGCTCTCCTGTGCCTCGCGGCGTGCGCGCTCGCGGGCTGCTCGACCACGCCGCAGGAACCGCCGCCGGAGCAGCGGATCCGCGACTACTTCGCCGCGAACGACGCCGCCGCCCGCGCGGGGGCGCAGGCGCAGCAGGACTTCTTCACCCGCACCCAGCACCCGGACTACGCCGACCGCACCTGCGAGCTGGACGGGCTCACCGTGCAGCTCGACCCGGCGATGAGCACGTTGCGCCCGGACCCCGGCTACCAGCCGGACGACACCGGGCCTCCCCGCGGGGACGTGCGGGTGGTGGGCGTGGAGGTAACGGTGCGCCGCGACGGCACGATCATCGGCAGGCAGATCGGCTCGCAGCACGTCGTGCTGCTCGACGGGCAGGTCCACGGATTCGCCCCCTGCCCGACCGGGAACGCCTCATGACGCGAACGGAGCACGTCCGCATGCGCGCACGTGACGTAGAACACGGCGCGTCCGATTCCTCCGTGCGGGTGGGGAGATCCCGTTTCACTTCCACCCGCTGTCCAGGGCCGGTACACACCAAGGCAGTCCGGCGACGTGAGACTCACTCACCAATTCGGAGCAAAGGCTGGTAAGCCGGATGAGCGAATTCCGCAGTACACGCGTCCCGGCGCCTCAAGCGACCCGCCGGAGCCGACGACACCACGGACGGGAGGTGACAGCGATGACCGGATTGCGCGACGGCTTCGCCGGACCCGAACCTCTGCGCGAGGACGTCGCGCGTTCGTTGTGCCCCGCACCGGCCCCACCGCCGGACCTCGGGCCGCGACGCACGCGTCACGAGCTCGCCAACGAGGGCGGCATGGTGGAACTGCACGAGTCGATCGCTGCGCTGCTCGCGTCCCGCGGGCAGTGGCGACAGGCCTACCACCACCTGCGCTCCGCGCTGGACCTGCTGTCCACCCAGGACACCCCGCGGGTGCCCGAACAGCTCCGGCACGAGGTGAACCGGCTGCGGCGCGAACACGCCGAAGCCCGCGAGCAGAGCCTCCGGGACAGCCTCACCGCCAGCTACAACCGCCGGTACCTCGACGAACGCCTCGCCGACCTGCTGGCC